>JAOAEV010000051.1 GCA_026416585.1 Chlorobiota bacterium
GCGTCGGTTGCATCAAGGGACTGTGAAGTTTCGTCTATACCCAGCATGGACTGGACCATGAAAGCAACCTGTTCCTTCGATGCATTCCCTTTGCCTGTTATGCTGCGCTTGATGAGTCGCGCTGCGTACTCAGCAATAGACAGTCCGTGATTGGCTGCCACGAGCATTGCAACCCCACGCGCATGCGCCAGTTTGAGCACCGACTGCACATTGCGAGCATAGAACAGAGCTTCCATTGCAGCGACCTGCGGTTGAGTGCGCTCGACTACTGCCGATAGTCGTTGAAAAATATGAACAAGGCGTTGCGGCAAGTCTTCGCTGATTCGGCGTGCTTCAACGACACCGTATTCGATCAAGCTAAAGCGATTGCCCGACGTTTCGATGACGCCGTAGCCGCACACCATCGAGCCAGGATCAATCCCGAGAATTCGCATACATTAACGCCTGTAGTGAAGACAAACCCAGCTGTGAGTGGGCATCCTCCCATCGAAGAATGATGCCGCGGTCTGCAATGTGACGAATCAAATTGCCGTATGCCGGACTGGAACGGAGGATTGCAGCACAACCAAGGACGATCACTTGCTGCCGTGCACGTGTTAGCGCGACGTTGAGCTTGCGATCTATTGTTCGTCCATCGAAAACGGTCACCGACTCGACAAGCCGCATGTCGCCTGCTGTGTTGACAGCACACGAGATGATGATGTGGTCACGTTCAGAGCCTTGGAATCGCTCGACGGTGTCCACTGTTACATGCTCTGACGCTACGCCTAAGTAGGACACGATCGTGCGTATTTGTTTGCGGAATGGAGTGACAATCCCGACGGTGAATTGTGATTTGCGACTTCTGATAAGCGAGGTTGCACACGTTGCTGCAATTTCTGCCTCGATGCGATTATATCCACTGTTAGGTTCTTGGGGCGTCTCGATGAAAACAAGCCGGTATCGCAAAAAATCTGGTGCAGCATTTAGCTCGAGCACATTATCATCGCTTTGTTGCCATTGGTTCACAGTACCAAACTCGACACCGTAGAACATTGTGCCGGGGTATTCGGCAATGAGGCGATGCATGCGAGCTTGTTCGGTGAGTCTGCCGTGTGCCCACTCCCAGCCATTCCGCTTCGCAAGACGGAGCAACCGTTCAAACAGCGATGAGTCCAACCGTTGAAGCATGATATCGTCAAACAATTCGTGGGAGACTACACACATGCGTTCATCTTGCTGCACAACAGCTGGCAGCTGGCATGCGTCGCCAATCAAAATGAATCGATTGACCCGAGAAACGACGCCGATCAGGTGCGGCTCGAGAAGCTGTGAAGCTTCATCGACAATTGCGGTTGTGAATGTTTTGAGGTTGAACAGTACACCATTCGCATTGAGAAACGGCACGGTTGCCACGACAATGCGCGCGCGATCGAGACGTTGCAAAAGTTCGTCGAAAGATTCTTTGCGTGCAGCAGCAGCGAATGCAATGTGTGTGTGCTCAGTGCTTTCGAGTGTCCCCATCCGCAGCACTAATCCCTCGGCAGCATGTTCTGCAAGTGCCGAGCAGATTTCATCTACTGCACGGTTGGTCAATGCTGTGCAGAGAATCGTTTCGCTATCATCCTGCAACAGGGAGGCAACGATCGAGCGGATCATCGTCCGCGTTTTGCCGGTACCCGGAGGTCCTTCGAGTAAGAAATAATCATCGGCACTCAGAGCACGGCATAACAGCTCGTACTGTGTGTCAGTCATATTTGGTGGTCGTGGCACCGTTGTCGGCCGATAGCGCGGCTCGATTTTGCCCAGCAATAACTGACGCCGATCGGCTGGTAAGCGCGCGAAATCAGCACAAGCACGAATCATACTCTCTGTACCGACAGACAGCACGTCTCCGTCGAGCGCCCAATACTGGTGCTGTTCCAGCATTCGACGGTCGAAGAGCTTATTGCGTAGGCTGACGGTAACACTGCGATCTGTCAGCGTGCGCACAGAACATTTGAGGACTTGTCCGCGAATTGTGCCGTCTTCTTCGATCGCCGAGTGAGGATAGAGCACCGCAATATCACCGACGCGAAATGGCGAGATTGGTGGTGTGTTGTCGGTCCATGTGAACGTCATGTAGCCGTTGTGAAAGTCGCTTGTGTGTGGGTCGAGAACTAACCACGTCAATGAGGACATTTGTTCGGTTTTTTCGGGGATACTCATCTGCCACAGCGATGCAAAACCTCCACCACGCCAGCTATTGCCGATTAGTTGCGCAATCCATTCCCGGAAAGCAAAAGCGATGTATGCACGGATGTAGAAAGACTCCTGCTGGCTCAGATGGTTGATAGTATGCTGCCATGCAAGTATCTCTTCGCGCATCAGCGCCGGCATGTGTTCTTCCGGTAGTGTTGCAAGTCTGTCGAATGCACGAAAGCGACGGTGAGCCAGTGCCCAGAACATACTCACAATCGAGTTGCGCATGACAATAAAGTCTGCCTTGAAATCATGGACATTCGGGGCGTTGCGCAGAGGATCTGTTCGGTCTGAGGAATAGAAAATCGAGCTGGTTCCTTCTCTACCAGGTATTGCTGCGTCGAGCAGCAAATTGTAGCCAGCAATTTGCATAGCATGGTTTGGACGCATACCGATCGAATATCGCTTGCCGTTGGATGCTGCCAGATGCTGAAGCGGTGGTGCGTTGCCAGACTTGAGCTCAACGATAGAGCACAGACGTGGATCGCTTTCGTCTTCGAGCAATACGTCCAAGCGTCCTTGAATCCCGTATAGTGGTGCTATGAATGATGGCTCGGTCGTTGCACGTCCCTTGAAGTTCGGAATAACACGCTGAATTGTTTCTACGTGCTCACCTACACGGGATGCAATGTCGTTGAGTGAAATTTGTCCAGAGTTGACGGCAGCGAGAACCTCGAGATACCGAGCACGGAGTGCCCGTTCAATGCCCTCTGATGGATCGGCGGATGGATCAGCAAGTAACTCATCGAAACACGTGTTGACAACTGTACCAATCAATGCCGCAGTGCTCGGCTTCTCGGTGGCCAGGAGTCGCCACAAAGCGAGCACGTGAGTATTGTGGCTGCCGGTGAAGCATTCAGCAACAGTCGTGACATCGAGTAAAAGATCTGGCTCGAGCACTAACAGCGAATTATCGGTGCAGGCAATCGTATTGTCGTGTTGTGATGAGGCACCAATGGCATGTATGACAGCACCGGGCCATACCATATGTGCCAGCGAACGCCAACGTCCGTGCAGATGAACACGGAGATCGTGTGTGTGTTGTTGGTCTGTGCAGACAAGAACGGGAAGAACATTGCCCTTGCTGTCGTGAATTGTTGCCTGATTGGTCACTACCAATCGCCAGACAGCACGGCTCGGATCGTGGGGTGATTCAGGGAAATCAGCAATGCTCGTAATGTGGTCGGGATTGGCGTGCCACATGAGCCATGCACGCACCGTCTCGAAAGCGGGGCGGAGTTGATCCCGAGGATACTCTGTGCCGGTGCATAAAGTGCGCACAATCCAGGTGCGTGTGCGTTCCAGCTTCTGTGCCAATTGTTTGGGCACGCGCAGTGCATGGTGCACGTATACTTGTCGTGCAGCCAGAGCTGTAAAGCTTTGCAGCTCATCGTCGGTTGTCAGGGTATAGCTTTTGCGAAGTATGTCATTGAGTTTGGTGCATGCGTATTGTGTACTGGAGAGCTCGTTGCGTTCAGCAGGATCAAGTTGGTTCAGTAGTTCGTGGACTTCTGTTGGGGTGAGCCGTCGCGCCATACGACATGCACCGAATGTGTCAGCAAAAGTATTGCGAACAAGGGGTGTCTGCTTAGTTTACAGTAGGTGTCGTACCGTCCTGAGAACGAACGTCTCGGACTCGCAATAGTGGGATGCCTTTTGTCTCTTCCTCGATGCTGAAAATCATCGAAAACGGCGAGCCACGTTGCACAATAGATGCTTTGTCACTACCGAATTGTGCAATGGCGTCAATCACAAAATTCGATTGCAACGCACGGAATCGTATCTGGTTGCGTCCCTGTGAACGGACGGAGCCGACCAATTGCACACCCTCGGCAAGGAAGAGCGGCTTGGTGTTATTGAATCCATACGGTGCAAATCGCGGCAGTACGTCAAGTACCGATGGCGTTAGTTCTGGTAGCTGCATCGGCGCATCAATGGTCAGCTCTGGTTGCAGCATTTCCTCGCTGATCATGTCGCATGCGATACGGTCGAACATCTCGTCGAGCTGCGTGATATTTTCGATTGGTAGTGCTAATCCAGCTGCGTGCTTGTGTCCGCCAAATTCAAGGAGAAGTTGTTCGCACTGCTTCAATGCGGCGTGAATATCAAAATTGCGGATGCTCCGTGCTGAACCCTTGGCGATACCATCGGATGAGGTTAGCAGAATCGTTGGCAAGTGAAACCGCTCGACCAGCCGAGATGCAACGATGCCGATGACACCCGGATGCCACGATGGAGAATGCAACACCAACGAACGCCGAGTTCCGCTCACAAGAATGCTTTCAGCCTGTTCGCGTGCTTGCTCGAAAGTGATTTCGTCGAGTGTTCGACGTTTGCGATTGTCGTGTTCGAGGGATTGTGCAATGCGAAACGCTAACAGTGGGTTGGATTGCATCATCATTTCGACGGCTCGTCGTGCATCACCGAGTCGCCCGGCTGCATTGATCCGGGGTGCAATGCCATACACGATATTGGCAGTAGTAATGCTGCCATAGTCAGCGCCGACACAATCAATCAAACCGCGAAAGCCTGGGCGTGGATTGGTGTTTAGCTTGCACAACCCATGTGCGACTAAGACCCGATTCTCGCCGAGCAGTGGGACGATGTCCGCTGCGGAGGCAACAGCAACATAATCGAGGTACTCAAAAGCAGCCTCGTGCATGTGGCGCCGAATACACAGCGCTTCGACAAGTTTGAATGTGACACCGCATGCAGCCAAATGCTTGAACGGATAGGGGCAGCCAGGGATGAGTGGGTCTAAGATCGCGTACGCGTTGGGGAGGGCATCTGCTGGTTCATGGTGGTCACAAATGATGACGTCGAGTCCACGATCCGCTGCGTACTGAATGACCTCGCAGCTGGTAATACCGCAGTCCACAGTGATCAGAACTCGTGCTCCCGCTTGTAGTGCTGCAGTGATACTCTGATGTGAGATTCCATATCCCTCGGTCAAGCGGTCAGGGATGTAATAGCAAACGCGTGCACCAAGTCCACGAAGAAATTCAACCAGCATCGCCGTCGAGGCGGTGCCGTCAACATCATAGTCGCCATGAATCCAAATTGTCTCGCCCTGTGCTATTGATTGCTCGATCCGTTCGACGGCGCGTTCCATATCGGCCATCAAGAATGGATCATGTAAATCCTCCAATCGCGGGGCAAAGTATTGCTGCGCATCAGCGGGTGTGTTCATGCCTCGCGAAGCAAGCACCCGCGCGATTGGTCGTGGAATGGCTAAATGTTGACTGAGCGTTGAGACAATAGATTCATCAGGCTGTGCACGCAATACCCAACGATAGTGTGACAATGTTGAATACCAACAAACGATAAACTAATGCAAACTTAGTAATTCGACGCCGAAGTGACGCTGTATAGATAGCGATTTTTGTGCCGAACGTGTCGTTGCATGAGTACCAATGGCCCAATTTCGCCGAAAGCCTCACCGTAAGTCGATCCTCCGCCAAGATGCAGTGCGCGTCGGGGGCGAAGTGATCGAACAGCAGGGCGTCGTTCGCTCGACTCAGCTGAAAAAAGACCCCATCAAGCATCGGCAGAAGGCCGATGCGATCGGTCGCATTGTTGGTATCGCCAGTGCTGTGTGGCTTGTCGAGGAGGAATCGGTTTACGCGGGTGTGCACACCGAACCACTGACGCTCACCCATGAATGCATTACGGGTGGTGTGATGACGACCGACAACCCAGAGGACGAATCGTTGCTGGCGGTCGGTGATTGGGTGGATTTTGCACGTTTACCGGATGATCCGTCACGAGGTGTCATTATCCATGTGCATAAGCGTTCGACGCGGCTGTTCCGCTATTCACCAGTGGAACATCGGGTTCATGTGATTGCTGCCAATGTCGAGCGTGCAGTTTTTGTTCACGCAGTTACCCAGCCGCGCTTCAGCCGACGATTGCTCGATCGTCACTTGGTTGCCGCAGAGTTGGGCGACGTTGAGCCAGTCATTGTGTTCAACAAGATTGATTTGGGGATACTACCGGAAGTAGAGAATGCGATGTCTTTCTATCGCGATCAGCTCGGTATTCGTATGTGCCTAACAAGTACCATAACGGGTGAGGGCATTGAATCTCTACGGTTGCTCATGCGCAGCGCAACGAGCGTGTTCGTTGGGGCATCTGGGGTGGGCAAATCTGCACTCGTCAACACATGCTTTGGAATAAACCTTCAAGCAGTGCGTTCCATTTCCAAGAAGTACCAGCGTGGGCGACACACCACTACCAATGCACGACTGTTCCATTTGCCTGGTAGTGGCCAGCTTATCGATACGCCTGGATTACGCGAGTTTGCGTTAGCGCGTATCGAAGCAGAGCAGCTTGCCTTGTACTTCCACGATTTCGATCCATATTACCCGCACTGCAAGTACATGCCATGTACCCACACTCACGAGCCAGATTGTGCTGTTCGTGCTGCTGTCGAGAGTGGAGAGATTGACGTCGAACGCTACGAAAGCTACCTACTTATCTTCGAATCGCTCGTTAACCAGGAGAACTTATGATTGCTCGCGTGTTGTTAGGTGTTTTGCTTACCAGTGTCTGTGCTTTTGCGCAGAGAAGCTCGACCGGTTTCGGTATCATCTTAGGTGATCCAACGGGTCTGACGCTTAAACATTGGGTCACACGCGATCAAGCGATTGCTGCGAGCGTAGGTGGATCGTACTTCGGTTCACCTCGGATCGGTGTGGATTACATGTGGCACTTCAATGCATTTCGCAGTTCGATTGTGTCGCTCTATGGCGACGGTGGTATTGCGCTTGGCTTTGGCAAGGGTGTTCGCTGGTGGGGCGATCGTGGCTACAAATACTACGATCGCAACGAGACACGCATCGGAGTACGTGGTATGTTCGGTGTCAACGTGTTGCCGCGCGGAGTACCGCTTGAGATTTTTCTCGAACTCGGTCCGTTGGTTGCGATTGCGCCAGGCTTTGGTTCGTCGGTAGATGTCGCGCTCGGCATACGATTCTATCCGTAGCGGCTGCTATTTTCGCGAAGCGAGCACAGCGCTCGTACTCGTCATGATTGCATGCTCACAATTAGCATGAACCTATGCCCACTGTGACAATAGATGGACGAAAAATTGAAACGCAGCCCGGCAAGACTATCATTGAGGCTGCGCTCGACAATGGTATTGTCATCCCACACTTTTGTTGGCATCCAGCATTGAGTGTTGCAGGGAACTGTCGGATGTGTCTGGTGCGTGTCGGCACCTACAAGAAGGCTGCCGACGGCTCGGTGGAACGTGATGCCGAGGGTAACCCGCTGATTCAGTGGATGCCCAAGTTGCAGATTGCGTGTGCTACCCCAGTAGCTGATGGAATGGTTGTCGATACGCAGGGAGAGAAGACTGTTCAAGCGCAGAATGCAGTGATGGAGTTTTTGCTCATCAATCACCCGCTTGATTGCCCGATCTGCGACGAAGCCGGGCAGTGCAAGCTTCAAGAATATGCGTTCACACATTCGCGGGGTGAAAGCCGCTTTATCGAGGAAAAAGTCCACAAGCCAAAGCGTGTTCGTTGGAGCGACCGCATCGTCTTTGATGGTGAGCGGTGTATCATGTGTTCACGGTGCATCCGCTTTGCAAACGAAATCGCAAAACAACCTGTTCTGACGTTTGTCGAGCGTGGTGACCA
>JAOAEV010000104.1 GCA_026416585.1 Chlorobiota bacterium
ATACGGGAAAGTTTTTCCACTGCTTCTTTGGAAAGTGAAGAAATGGCTTTGTAATCAAAGTTCAGAGGTATCCGGCGGGATTCATTTTGCTTGAGTGTTTCGACTTCCCGGAGTTGGCGTTCAATGTAGCCAGCGTACTTGATTTCTACCTCAACTTGAGTCAGAATCTGGGGTGAATAAATTGGTCCCACCCCGTGGCTGTTGGCATGGGCGTACCACTCAATCACGTTCTCCAGTGATAAACGTGGTCGCTGAGTAAGCTGAGCAATCGTTGTCGATTCGGCGATTGGTGATTCTCCGCATCCTTCGAGAAAAGGATTGACAACGTTTGGATGCAGTTTGGTCGAGCGACACCAACCAAGGAGTGTTCGTTTTTCGTCGATCTGCCGTTGGATGCGGTCATAAAGTTTGCTGTCAATCAAGCCAAGTGTAAAGCCGTATTGTGCCAGCCGCTCGTATGCATTATCCTGGCGCAAGAGTAAGCGGTATTCGGCAAGGGAGGTGAAAATTCTGTATGGCTCGTCGCTGCTTTTCGAGATGAGATCATCAATGAGAACGCCGATATATGCTTCCGAGCGCAGCAAGCGAAACTCGCCTTCTCCCTTGATGCGCAGTGCAGCATTGATGCCAGCGATGATTCCTTGGGCGGCAGCTTCTTCGTATCCCGATGTACCGTTGATCTGGCCGGCAAAATATAAGCCGCGAATTGGTTTCGTTTCCAGTGTGGGCTGAAGCTGGTGCGGGAAGAAAAAGTCATACTCAACTGCATAGCCAAAGCGCAGAATCTTCGCGTATTCCAAACCGGGAATCGTCCGTAATGCAGCTACTTGGACATCTGCTGGCAAACTGGTCGAAAACCCGTTGATGTAGTACGAAACGGTATTCAATCCTTCCGGTTCGAGGACAATTTGGTGCGATGACCGTTCGGCAAAACGAGCGATTTTATCTTCGATTGACGGGCAATAGCGTGGACCTTTCCCTTTGATCAACCCCGTAAACATTGGTGAACGGTCGAAGCCAGTGCGAAGAATCTCGTGCGTTTGTTCATGGGTTGCGGTGAGATAGCACACAATCCGATTGTGCACCTGTGTCGTGCGAAGTGAAAAAGGTTGCGGTGGATAGTCACCGGTTTGGATCTGTGTTTTTGAAAAGTCGATGGTTCGTCCATCAATGCGTGGAGGTGTACCGGTTTTGAGTCGTCCCCGCTCCAGACCGACGCTGGAAAGCAAATCAGAGATTTTTTCCGCTCGTGGTTCGCCAGCACGTCCACCTGGGGTTGCATCAAGTCCGGTGTACATGACAGCATTCAAGAAAGTCCCGCCACATAAAATCACTGCTGCACACGATATTTCTGTCCCGTCGGTAAGTCGAACACTATGAACTCGGTCGCCGCGTATGCAAATCTCATCGACGATCCCTTCGGCGATAGTTACATTCGGCACGTGGTGAAGTATCCATTGAGCTACCTGCGGATAGAGATCTTTATCGTTTTGACTGCGTGGTGACCACACCGCTGGACCCTTCGAACGGTTGAGTAGCTTGAAGTGTATGCCAGTACGATCGGCAATGACGGGCATCATTCCGCCAAGTGCATCCAGCTCTTTGACTAAATGTCCTTTCGCTGTTCCACCGATTGACGGGTTGCAGGAAAGGCGTCCGATCGTTGGAAGACTCATTGTCAGGAGTAGTGTTCGACACCCCAACCGACCGGATGCAGCCGTCGCCTCAATCCCTGCATGCCCTCCTCCGACGACGATAACATCGTACGCGTTACCGGATAGTGACCGATTCATCATAGAGGGAAGTTCGTAGTGTTTCACGTGAAACATCGAAGCGTAAATACTTGCTTATAGACGTCTAAGACCAAGCCGACGTGTCAAGCGGTAATTTCGCAATATGCAAAAAGTACGTGTTCTCGATATCCAAAGCCGCGTTCCGTATCCGCTTCACGATGGCGGTGCGCTTGGAATGCACATCGTAACCACGATGCTTGCTCATCACCCTTCCATTGAGTATGGGGCTGTGGCAATGAATACCTCGCGTCATTGGGTAAAGCCCGATGCGATCAAGCACGTATATGGTAGTATTCCCCACTGGTGGGCACGTGTGGATAACCGAATCACGCTACCAGGTGTGACGTCGAATCTTGTTTCTGGGAAGCCATACCATATCACACGGTTTTTCGACCGGGGTTTTGCACAAACCCTTCGTACAGCAATTGATGCGTTCGAACCACATGTCATACTGCTCGAAGGTCTGCCGCTCGTTCAATATGCGGAGACTATCCGTTCGATGTGCGATGCAGCGATAGCCTACCATGCACATAATGTCGAACATTGTATCTGGCAGCGACTCGTCGAATCCGAATCACACATCCTTCGCCGTCTCTATCTTGCCGAGCAGGTACGTCGGTTGAAAAGCTATGAACTCAACGTGTTTAGAACGTCGCTGCTCGATGCTATCATCACATTCACGCGTACCGATGCAGAACATATCCGCCGATTCGGATTTACTGGTACACTCCACGTCAAACCGTTTGCAATTGACATTGAGCAGTACACGCCATATTACGCTCCAGAAACTGTTCCTACACTCTTCCACATCGGTTCGCTCCAATGGCAGCCGAATCGGGATGGCATCGAGTGGTTTGTCACAGATGTCATGCCTCGTATCCGGGAGAAATTTCCGTCCGTTGAATTCCATGTTGCTGGTAGTATCCCTGGCGGCTACACCCTCTCTGGCGGTAATACAATCGTGCACGGTGTGGTCCCCGATGCACAGCAGTTTATGCAAACACACAGCATTCTTGTTGTACCGCTCCGTGCCGGTAGCGGCGTACGGGTCAAAATTATCGAAGCGATGGCACTCGGGAAGGCGATTGTTTCGACCAGTATCGGCGCCGAAGGTATTGAATGCGAGCCAGGAAAAGAAATTCTCATCGCTGATACAGCCGAAGACTTTGCCCGCTGTGTGTGCCAATTACTCACGCACCGTGACGTGGTCGAAATGCTCGGTCGAAATGCTCGGCGCTATGCAGAATTGCACCATGATCTCCGCACTGTCGGTGGTCACCTGGCACGTTTTCTCACCCGGATTGCTCACCGACAGCCTCTTGACACTCCATAGGCGGACAGAGCACACTCCCATACCTGCACCACACCAACAATCCCCGTCCGTGAGGTGTGTGTGATTGTCACGGCATGGAGAGAGACGTCTGCTGCTTCACTTCCCGATGCAAAACTGTGCGAAGATGCGGTCGAGCAAATCATTCGTCCACCGCTCGCCGATGAGTGTGCTCAGCTCTTCGACAGCAGTACGTATATCGAGTGCGATACACTCTCCTGGTAAGCGGGCGTCAACAGCAGCGATTGCCGAGACTAAATGCTGCTCGATGATTCTGAGAGCGGCAACGTGTCGTTCATTGATGAGCGCACGATCGAGTTCCGCCGTCGATTCTTCGATGTACTGTTGCAGTTGTCCCACCAATGTGCTTATTCCCTGCCCCGTGCGTGCGGATAGAACAACTTCGTTCTCGCTCCGTGGTGGCACGGCACAGACACAGTCGCACTTGTTCTGCACCAGCATGTGCTTGATGGTAGGAAATTCCGCGCGGAGCGAAGCGGCCAGTCCGTCGGAATGATTCTGTCCTTCCGTGAGGTCATTGACAACCAGTACGACGTTGCACTGTTCGAGTATCGATCGCGCTAAGGCAATTCCTTCGACTTCGATAGCATCGTCACTATCGCGAAAGCCAGCCGTATCGTATAGGCGCACTAGTGCTCGTCCGATAGCGAGCGCTTCTTCGATATAATCGCGCGTTGTGCCTGGCTGCGGTGAGACGATTGCCCGCTGCCGACCGAGCAATGCATTGAACAGCGAGCTTTTGCCTGCATTCGGGAATCCAACAATACCAACGCGCAGTCCGTGCCGTAGGATCTCTGCACCAGTGTATGAGCGGATAAAACGCCGACAATCCTCCACAATCGCGTTGAGGCGACGCCGAAGTTCATCTCGGTCAGCAAACTCGAGGTCCTCGTGGGCAAAATCCAATTCGACCTCCACAACGGCAGCAACACGTTCCAAATCATCACGGATGGTGCGAACCCATTGTGTGAATGACCCTCCCAATTGTTTGATTGCAAGTTCTTGTGCAGCAACGACTTGATTGTGTATTATATCGGCAACTGATTCCACCTGCATCAAATCCATCTTCCCGTTGAGAAACGCCCGGCGTGTGAACTCCCCTGCTTCGGCTATCCGTGCACCATGCTCCAAGAGCGTTTCGATAACGAGCCGGTACATGACGTATCCACCATGGCAGGTGATTTCAACAACGTCTTCGCCAGTGTAGCTGTGTGGCGCACGGAAGACAGCTGCGGTGACGTGGTCCACCGTCGAGCCATCAGCCCGCACGATCTGACCGTAGTGGATCGTATGCGTTCGCGCCTCGAGAAGCTGGTTCTTCCCTCGAAAGCATGCATCCGCGATTGCGATCGCCTGTGGACCAGAAAGTCGCACTACCGCCAGCCCTCCAATGCCCGGCGGAGTCGAAAGCGCACAAATGGTGTCAGTTCGTAGTTGTTCCACGCACATCAATGTCGGATTTTTGTGGGATGGAAAAGACGCACTTGACGAGCTTTTGGCGTACTGTTGGTTCGGTTCCTGTTTTCGTTGAACATTGGTCGGAGCTTGATTCGACCAACGACCGTGCCCGTCAGCTTTGCGAACAGTCGGACTGCGTCGTGCTTATCACTGCCCAGCATCAGCGACGAGGTCGCGGACGGCACGGTCGCGCGTGGGTAGATGTGCCTGGTACCGCTGTACTGATGACGCTTGGTATTCCGCGATCGTGGCCAGAAAGTCTATTCCCGGGATCTGTACTGATGGCTGCTGCCGCGCTTGGAGTCCTGGGCGAAGTCGAACGCTACGCTCCACCGGAATGGTTACGGCTCAAATATCCCAACGACATATGGGCAAAATTACCGGATCACCCAAGTGGCAAACTCGCCGGTATGCTTCTTGAGACCGACTACATTGGCTCTGAGCGTCGTGGGTGTATGATCGGGGTAGGTCTCAACGTTGCTTCCTCGCCAGCGATCAGCAATGCACCGTATCCGATTCGGTGCCTTGCCGAGATTGCACAGGTGAACCTGCCGAGTACAACCGAGCTTGCTGAACGTATCCTTGAGTGCATCCTCGGTGTGCTCGTGCATGAGTCCGCGGAGGTCGCCATTCGGCGTTGGCAGAAGGAGCTTGGATTGTGTGGTCGCTCACTCGCTCTCCGTGATAGTACTCGTAGAGTGCGAGTTGTTGGCTATGCTTCCGATGGTATGTCGCTCTGTGCTGAGGTGATCGGTAACGGCGAACGCATCACCATTACGAATGCCGACACTTTGCTTTACGATCCCTTCGAGCTATGAACGCTGCACTCGATCTTGGTAACAGCCGACTGAAACTTCTCCGTGGTGACCGTACCAAGGGTGCATGGTCACTTGCGTCAGTCAACTGGGATAGGTTCGAGAAGCTGCTCACACCTGTCAAACGTATAGCGCTGTGCTCTGTCAATCCAGTATTCGAACCGATACTGATGGAGCATCTTGGGAGCAATCGCGAAGTCCTTGATGTTCGTCATGTGATTGCCGAGGGCAAACTACCGTTTCGAGTTATTGCCAAAGGTGTCGGTGCTGATCGCGTTATGGGCGTGCTCGGTGCTCTCCGCTATGAGAATCCCCCGCTGATTGTCTTCAATCTTGGCACGGCAACGACTGCAACGATCCTCGACGATAAACAGCGGCTCATTGGGGGATACATCGTGCCCGGTATGGAATTGCAGTTGAGTGCACTACGCAATGCATTCCCACATTTACCTGTGCCAACGAAGCTGGGAGCAACGACTGGTCTGGGAAAAGATACCCAACGTGCTATTGATGCGGGTATTCCAATGTCGGTGTTAGGGCTGATCATTTGCACTCACACAGCTGTGGTGGAAGAGCTGCAGAATACACAGGTGAATGTATTTGTAACTGGGGGGCATACAAGGCTGGTGGAAAAGCTGATGAAATACCATGGCATGGCACAAATCGCTCGGACTCTTCCAGAGCTTGTTCTCGAGGGTACACTTTCTCTTTTAGACAAACAATGATTGCAATCTGCATTCATGGTGGCGCAGGTGATCGCCAGCGCTCAACAGAGGATTCACGGATACTGCAGGCGCTCGGCGATGCGCTCGATGCCGGTTGGTCGGTGCTCGAATCCGGTGGGGCTGCTCTCGATGCAGTGCAAGTTGCAATTGGCGTACTCGAAGATGAACCGCTGTTCAATGCTGGACGTGGTGCTGCGCTTACACTCGATGGTTCGGTTGAACTCGACGCTGCACTCGCCGATGGAGCCACAGGGCGGGTTGGTGCGGTGATCGGTGTCCAACGTGTGCGGTATCCAATCGCAGCAGCGCGTGCTGTACTCGATCATTCACCCCATGTTATCATGGCGGGTGACGGTGCAGAGCGCTTTGCCATCGAGCATGGCTGCGACCCGGTAGAGCCCGATTTTTTTGTCACGGAGCGATCGTTGGCCGCATTGAAGCGCTACCGTGATAATCAGTCACGTGTTGAGCTTGGCACAGTTGGTGCCGTTGCACTTGATGCTGCCGGTCGACTGGCAGCGGGTAATTCGACAGGTGGTGTGATGGGCAAACTGCCAGGGCGCGTTGGCGATACCCCGATCATTGGTGCTGGGACATATGCTGATCATCGGGTTGCGGTCGCGTGTACTGGATATGGTGAGTATTTTGTCCGTGTGGGTGCAGCGTTGCGACTGGCGATGCTCGTGGAGCTTGGATCTCAATCGTTAGAGGCGGCTGCATGCCAAGTGCTTGATACCGTCACTGCGCTTGGTGGTCGCGGTGGACTTATCGCTCTTGATGCTGATGGCACATTCACGATGCCATTTAGCACGAGCAGTATGGCACGTGCATGGCGGCGCAGTGACGGCAAACCCGGCGTGGAATTATGGTGACCATCGTTGATGGGGTATGTCGAACCCTTCTTTAGCCCTTCGGTACTTCGAGTTGTCGCTCCCGATGGTAAAGGAGCCAGTCTCCGTTTTCTCCGAGAGCTTCTTTGCCAAGTTCGAAAAGTAGATTTTTTGCTGTGTGGTGGTCACCGCGTGCGAGCACAGCGGCGATCCGCCGTTCGGCGCGGTGGAAAAGGGATGCCATGTACTCGCTGGATTTGACGTGCCCGTGCAACCCCAGTTTCTCGATATACCCGACGAGCAAGCCTGCTACTACTGGCAATAACCCCATTGGAATGATGATTGCATATGTGTCTGGCACAAAAAGCTGGATAATCGCTAAAACGAACGCAGCACCGAATGATCGTTCGATCCAGCGATCAAGCCTCTCTAAACGGAGCAGTTCGCTAATATGAGTACGCGCAAAATAGTTTTTCTGAGACTCGACCCATTGGCGATAACTGAGTTCGAGTCTGTGCATCATACTGCCTCCGATGTGTTCGGAACCTCTGCTGTTAAGCTCAATGGTTGCTGCATTGAGTGCATAACGAATCCAGTCAAGTTCCGACTTCTGTTTGCGCAGGTAATGCTCGCCGACCATCCGTTCGACACCAGCGATGTGCCAATGGAGCTGTACACGCATTCCTTCGGTAACGGCACGGTAGTCCAGATACTTCGATTGGTAGCGGCGACGCTGTGCTGTCCAGTACCAAAACAGCGCGATCACAAAAAAGAGCAGGTATCCAATAAGCCCGTACTTACCCGTCCAGTGATGGAGGTGTGCATAGATGTCGAATACTGTCGCTGCCGCAAATACTAAAGTGAAAAGTCCAATAAATGCCCGACGGGTGCGATGTTGGTAGAGGACAGCAACTGAGTCGGCTGCAAATAATTGCCGGCAGAATCGTTCTAACGCGGGGCTTTCAGTATTGGCATGCGGATACAACTCGTGGATAGCGCAGCGATTTGGCTGCCAGTGCTCGGCATACCACTGCTGGACGTCACGGTTGTATTCGTCGAGCATGACGAGTATCTCGTCATAATGGTGTGCTGTATGGGTCGGGGGATATTTTACTGCGAGAGTGCCGGCAATGCCATTCGGCGATGGTGAGCAGCGACGTGGGGT
This sequence comes from Chlorobiota bacterium, assembly GCA_026416585.1. GTDB lineage: Bacteria > Bacteroidota > Ignavibacteria > Kapaibacteriales > NICIL-2 > NICIL-2. Next base: position 8,138 of record JAOAEV010000104.1, read on the forward strand.
CAGGATGTGATAGAGCATACCAACCTCGGCATCGTCAAGTGGATCACTGGCAGATGAGCGGAATTCATCACTACCAATCAAGCGTGCACGAACCGCGTAGTATGTCCCCCCGGGAGCAGGATTCTCGAAGCCATCCCAAAAGGCGATGAGTATATGGCTGTAGCGTGCCAGGTACAAGCTTGCTTTGATGTACTGTTGTTCACGCGCCATGGTATCGGCAAGCGACTCAATCTGCTCCCCATCGCTAAGCGGGAGAAGAATGTGCCCAGTAGCACGGTTGTAGAGCAGTTCGAATTCTTCTGTTGAGGCAGCGTCAGCAAAATCAAGACGGAAATACTCAAGAGGCATCGGGAGAACGACACAGACATCCACTCCGACGTCGTACGCCACGCGTGCTGCGAGGCGATCGGCCCCCTCCGCCAGTGAGCTAAGGAGGAGTATTGGTGTCGATGAAAAGCGTGTTTGGAGTTCACAGAAAATCGTTCGAAGGCGCTCGGCGAGAAGATGTTCATCGTCTGCTCGCACGTCACGATGCCCCGTCACACCGATCAAAAGATGGGTGCTTACTCCCAAACCTATATCTGACCTGTCGAAGGTGCTCATGTCAACAGCATCAATGAATAAGCAAAGATAGTGCCGCGACGTTGTAGATTCCCAGCAGAATCATTGTGTGCTGTCCAGAGTATCCTGTGGAGTTCCACATATTTCCCCCAATCGTGCCCTCTATTTCGGATTTTCTCGTGACAGCAGTGGAAGACTTTTACCCTATGGTGTGCAACCGCTCGTTGATGGAGGCGGCCAGGGGGTGTGCAGGATTGAAGCGGTAGAGAATCTCGAGCGCACGCTGGTAGAAGTCAGCCGCCATGTGTGGATCTCCAGCGGCAACGGCGCAGTCACCGCGGAGTTCCCAGTAACGATACTCACGCTCACGGCGAGTAGTGGCGGTACAGATCGCCTCTGCGTGGTCAAGAGCCGTGTTCGCTGTATCAAGCTGTCCGGCGTCGAGGGCGAGTAGTGCTCGGGTGTAGAGCACCAGTAGGCGGGCATCGTCGGGTATAGGAGCACACCGTTCCTCGAGGGCATCGAACGATTCGAGTAGCAGAAGGGCATCCTGTCCATGACCGGCAGCAGCCAGTGTTTCGGCCAGTCTGGCTTGAGTCGTGAGGGTCCACGCATGGTCTGCACCAAGTGTGTGAACTCGAATTGCTAATACGTGCCGATAGATCTTCTCTGCTTCTTCATATCGCCCGGTAGCACGAAGGATGCTTGCCAAATTATTCAACGAGGTTGCAATGTCCGGATGATCTGTTCCCAGTGCGCGCTCTTGTATTGCCAGTGCATGCTGAAGGAGCTCCTCTGCCTCCGCGTACTGCCCGGAGGCAACAAGAGCATTTGCCAAATTGTTCTGTGAAAAGGCAGTATAAAGATGTTCTGAACCAAGCGTGCGCTCTTGTATTGCCAGTGCGCGCCGAAGGAGCTCCTCTGCCTCTGCATATCGCCCGGTTGCATCCAGGACAATTGCCAAATTGTTCAGCGATAAAGCAGTGTGCGGATGGTCTGTTCCCAGTATACGCTCACGGAGTGCCAGTGCACGCCGGTGGAGCTTTTCTGACTCTTCGTACCGCTTGGTTGCATCCAGGACAATTGCCAGATTGTTCAGTGATAAAGCAGTGGACGGATGGTCCATCCCGAGTGTGCACTCGCATATCGTCAGTGCTCGCTGAAGGAGCTCCTCTGCTTCTCTATACTTCCCGGTAGCATACATGATACCTGCCAGGTTGTTCATCGATAAAACGGTGTCTTGATGTTCTGGACCGAGCGTATGCTCCCGTATCGTCAGGGCACGACGGTAGAGCTTTTCTGACTCTTCGTACCGCCCAGTGATATCCAGGACGACTGCCAAATCATTCAGCGAGGAAGCAGTCAGCTGGTTGTCCTCTCCATAGATCGAGCAGTAGAGGGAGACAGCCTCCCGTCCGCATTCTTCCCCAAATCTGTATTCGGCTGTATCGTAGCAATACTGACACATCGTCAATGCTGCAGCGGCGTGCTCCTCCGCCGTATGCGTGGCACCGTAGGCACCCAGCGCGGCACGGTAGCGTTCGGCCATCTCTGCCTGATGACCGCTCCGTATCCAGTATCCCAGCAAGTCGAAAGTGCCTCCATGTGCCGCGAGCTCCACCAGCAGCTCCACCGAGCTAAGAACCGAGAGCCACCGTGCAAGGTCTGCTGCTCGTTCCCATTGCCAAGGAAGCTCGCGCGCCACACGTGCGCTCATCGGCTGCTCTTGGAAGTATTGTCCCAGCTGCCGATGGAGTCGTTGCTGCTCTGGTAGATTTGCACAGTACCGTTTTTCCACTGCCTGACGCAGAAAATCATGGAAAAATCCCCACCGTCCTTCCCGTTCGATCAGATGATAATCCAATGCCGCCCGCATTGTTGTCAGCTTGAGGCGCGACAGGCGTGTTATCTCGGTCAGTTCCAGCGGACTCATCCCATCCCGCGATGCCCAGATGAGCGAGAGCAGTTGTCGCAGCGACCCAGCGCTGAAGTCCTCTTCCAAGCGTTCCAAGACCCGTTGGAATAAATCTTCGATGCCCGTGGTGCTCAAGTACTCGTCGAGCTTAGCGTCCAGCTGTTCGTGGATGCCGAAGACCTGCAACTCCTCCAAGACCGTTCGCAAGAACAAGGGATGAGAACATTTGGGGTCTCGTGCGAGCTGTTCGATTTGTTCGCGACCGAGCGCTTTGCGGCGCTCAGCCAAAAAGCGGACAATGATCGCGCGGCGCTCCGGCTCGGTCAGGGGCTGCATCTTCATCTGCTGCCATCCTCGCTGCTGTGCTGTGACCAAGTGTTCCTCCCGTGTCGTGCTGAGAATCAATCGCACGCGAGGGGGGATAAATGACGGCAGCCACTGTAGGCGATACGCTGCATCCTCGATTTGGTTTAGTCCGTCGATGATCAATACCAACGACTCTTTCTGGACCTCTGCCAGCCACTCGGGGAACGCATGCTCGAGACTGTCGGGAGTTGCCGGTAGGTCACGGGCGACACCGTAACGGTCCTTGATCGCCAGGATGATGTGACGCATTACTTCCCACTGGTCGGTCGTACCTGCTCCAATGCCTACGTAGTGTTCGATGATAAAGGCTTGGGGATGACGTCGTTGCCACTGGTGTGCCCAGTAGGCAAGCAGGGCTGACTTTCCGCTGCCGGACTGACCATAGAGCACCAGAGGTGGATCCTGGCTGTCCGCAAAGGTATCGAGTCGCGCCAGGTAAGACGGATGTGGAATATATGCCTGCCGCCGACTCAGGGCGAACGCCTCGTGTTCCCAGCGGATCTGCTCGAGCGGCGTGGGAGGACGCACGTCAGGGTAATCCTGCTCGATAATCCGCAGTAGGTAGTCTCGAACCATCTCGGCTAAAGTGCCGGCTTCCCGAAACGACTGAGGGTGGAACCCCGCCGCACGAACGCGATCCTTGAGGTGCTGCAGGCGACGGTATGCCTCTGGATCAGAGGGTGCATCATCTGAACGACGAAAGAAGAACGCTACCGACTCCCCCGCAGCCGCTGGGTCATTGAGTGCGGCATGACGGAACTCCATATCCATGATGCTCGACTCCTCGTGGGCAGCCTGCACAAGCCAGGGGTAGTGCTCTATTAGGTCGGGGTCCATGTAAAGCTCAGTGAGAGGGGGGATGTACCCGTAGCTGTCGCCTGTGATGCCGATAAAGTAGGGGCGGCAGCGGTCCACTTCGTCCAAACAAGCGCGAATGACCTTCCCCAGTGCCAGCTCTTCGTCAGTCAATCCCCAGCGCAGGTCAATGTCGGTGAACAGAATCCCACGGCGGCGACAGAGTGCTCGGATTTCGGGGAACACCCGACGCACCAGGATATCACGTTCCTCGTGCAGGTCGCGGAACGTGCTCGAAACAAACACACGCAACTCACGGCGCTGTGCCACACTTGGTTCTCCGTTGTCTCGAAACAAAAATAGCAGACGCTATGCCAGTGGAATACACGATGCTGGAGCACGTTCAGCATCACACGCTGTGGAGTTGTCCCTCTTTGAGCGTCGTTCTACCGTTGTGCCACGATGATCTCTTGCCAGAGCGTTTCGTACACAAGGTGTCCACTCTGGGCGAATCGTTCGAAATATCCAGTGTACCACTCGGTAAGCGACGCACCGGTCTCGATTGCGGTGACAACGTGCGATCCGTTTGCAATACCACCGACAGCGATGATGTGGAATTCACCTGGACACTGCGCTGCTGCGCGCGCCGCAACAGAAACCGATTCCACAACTTGTCGGCGAATCGGTGCGCCGCTGATTCCACCACCGAATGTTTGTACAAAATAGTCATAGGTACGTCGTTCTGAGGCTGCGATCATTGCGCGGTGAAAGTTATACTGGGTGGAGGTATTACCGATTGTCACGCCAGCGTATCCCAGCTCTCCCAGTAGTGGTACTATCTGCTCGATAACAGCTGCTTCAGTATCAGACGAAATTTTTAGCAGAACCGGTGCGCCACTCGGTTGAATAAATCGCTCTGCGATGACACGTAAACGTTCGGAGAGTGCATTCATCGCTGCGTGGTCATCCCCTGTGTTCGGGCAGCTTTCGTTGAGTTCAAAAAAATCTGTTCCTGCTTCCCGGTAACGCCACAAGCCCTCGAGCAATTGCTCGAGGGCATCGATCGAAAAATCGCCGGGATCAAGAGCCACACTTGCACCAATTGGGAATGCTTCGTAGCGTTCGAACGATGCAATCCGCTGCGCGACTGCGCGGTGTCCGGGATTAGGCAGGCCCAGCCAATTCGACGCAGCACTGCTTCGCGGATACGGCACGAAAGGAAGCGCAATGCCGCGCCGGACATTCCCCATCCGTGGCAGCGCTGTGGTCGTTCCAGCAAGGTACGCCCCAGCTCCTTGCCGGTACGCAAGCGCGTATCCTTCGCCATGCTTGAACATCCCTGCCGCATTGAACAGCGGCGAGCGGAAGCGTATTCCCCAGAGCCGTCGTTCGAGTGTCGGCGGTGGCACGACGGGCTGCGGTGGAGAGCTCGCCATCAACGTGCGAACGGCAATCTGTCGCGCCCATGAGTAAAACGCTACTGCAAGTCGCGGAGGGAGCACACTGATAAGTGCAGGACGCACCGCCGCATCAACGCGAGCCAATAATTCTACCAGTGACATATGCTGTTAGTGACCGAGACAACCAGTTGCAAAAGTGCACATGCAGATTGCCGATATATAGTGCAGCGAAAATTTTTCGTATTAATGTTGTATATTGCCGTGCCGGTCGCAGAATCGGTGTGGCAATCGTACCACTACTTGCACGGAGGACCCATGCAGGGATGGGCATCGTGGTTGCTGGCAGCAACGGCGACTGTAATTCTTGTGTTTGCTCAAACGCAGGCATCGCAGCCGCCACGACACTCGACAGAGAGTGAATCGTGTTGCCAGCCCAAAACACTTCCCGATGAATACTCTGTCGTCGATCGTCCTGCTGTGGTCGGTGACGACATCGCGCGTGAGTTGGAGCGCGCTCGTCAGTACTACTTGCGAGGGTTGGCTGCTATTGAGCGTCGAGACACGCTCAAAGCAGCAAAGCTGTTTGAATCTGCAATGGATGTGCTCAATCAACTTGCCAGCACGCCCGGCATTGAGCGCAATGACGAGTACTCGGACTTGGCGCAGTCCATCATCGAAGATTATGAGAACTTCATCCGTCCAATCGACGAGCTGGAAGTTGGCTCCCCATTGTTTGTCATGCGCGATCGGCTCTTCCAAGCGGTCGAGATTGTGCAATCGCCAGTGGCAGGCGTTGTTCCCACGAGCGGTGTGCTGTCGACAACTGTCCCGCTTGTCCAAAACGAGTACGTCAACAATGCCATTGCCTTTTTGACCAACACCGAGCGTGGGCGAACATTTTTCAAGAAAGTGCTTGCGCGGATGAACCGATTTTTCCCGCTTTTCCGGCGTATCGCCCGCGAGGAAGGTGTACCTGAAGAGTTGATACACCTGGCAATTATTGAAAGCGGACTTGATCCAAACGCTGTCTCACGAGCCAAGGCGGTCGGGCTGTGGCAGTTCATCGAGTCAACTGGATCACTCTACCAACTCCGCGTGACTCAATGGTACGATCATCGGCGCGATCCAGAAAGGTCCACACGTGCGGCGATGCGGCATCTGCGCGATCTCTACCAAGAACTTGGCGATTGGCACTTAGTATTGGCCGCATATAACTGCGGCATCAATTGCGTGCGACGAGCCATCAAGCAATCGGGCGTGGACAATCCCACGTACTGGCGAATCCGTGACCTGTTGCCCCGCGAGACACGTGGCTATGTGCCGATGTACATCGCTGCCACACTCGTAGCAATGCAAGCCGAAGCGTATGGCTTCCGCAAAGACGATATTACGCTTGAACCCGAATGGGTGTACGACACAGTCACTGTCGGTGAACCGATTAGCCTCACCGCTGTTGCACAGTGTGCAATGACCACACTCGACACGATCAAAGCGCTTAATCCTGAGCTGGTGCGGAATACAACTCCGCCTGGTGAATCGTACACGCTTCGCATTCCTCTGGGTCGGACGCAGGAATTCACGGTGCGACTGGCAATGCTCTCCCCCGAAGAAAAGCAACCATGGGTGACGCATACGGTCCAGCGAGGAGAAACGCTCGCGCAGATTGCTGAACGGTATGATGTCCCGCTGACGGAACTTGCAGACATCAATGGGGTATCCTCGCGTACTCGACTGCGGCGAGGACAAGAGATTCGCATCCCTCTGACTGGTGCTACCCGAACGCAAACTGCCTCGGCTGGTAATGCATCTGCCGCCGACTCATCGAAAGCAGATGTAGCCATTAGCTCTTCAGTCTCCGAGTCTCGACAATCGGCACCAGTTGCAGCGACCACGCAGGGAGCGCCGGCGGCATCAACTTTGTCGCCTGTCCAGACAGTTACGCCATACATGACGCATCGCGTACGCCGCGGAGAGACGCTGGCGCAGATCGCCGACGATTATGGTACTACCGTCGCCGAACTTCGCCGTATTAACCGCTTGCGGCGGGCAGGTCTGGTTGCGGGGCAGGTGTTGAAAGTACCTAACACGCCCGCAATGGCTGCTACCACAGCTGCGCAACCGACGGCGCCGTCATTGGCACGGAAAATCACCCATCGTGTTCGCCGCGGTGAAAACATCAGTATGATTGCAGCGCTCTATGGAGTTCGCCAAGCGGACGTGATCCAGTGGAATCCGCGTCTTGCCGGCGGCATCGTTAAAGCTGGCGAGGAATTGTCCATTTATGTCGAACCACAAGGGAAAGGCAGTGCGCGCGCAACACCGCGTACGGTCAATCGCCTACCGAAGTGGTACACTGTTCGCTGGGGCGATACGATTTATTCGATTGCTCGCCGATTCGGTGTGGATATCGAGCACATCATGACAAAGAACAAATCCCTTGTGGCAACCGAACTGCGGGTCGGGCAGCGCTTGCGATTGCAATAGTCATCCGTCAGGTGGTGAAATAATTATGCGCTGGGGTAATCAACTGCCCACGCTGATTTTTTGTTGTCTGAGCTCGACCGCGGTTGAACAGCAATCAGTGTGGAGCGGTTAACTGCTTGAAGACTACGTCATGCCCAACCAAGCCAAGAATTGATGAGAACAAATTGCTTACAGAAACCGCACGACTACGCCCGATACTGTCATCAACGTTGATCTCAGGCAAGAGAAATACCTGCGTAACTACTGAGCGTGCAGTCTCAAAAGGTATTGTGCAAGGGAGAAGTCGGCTAAGTGAGAAAGACACTCAAACCCACATTTTTTGTGGGTAGTTCTCAGCAGCTTATTACCCCTCACCCCCGTCCGATTCAAGAGAATTCGCGGTGTGGGAATGGGGTGTGTCGGCAGTGTTTTGCCGGGTATTCATTGAGCAGCGTTTCTACCGTGCAAACCGCCCACGACGAAGCACCTTGACGTCGCTGACCCACAGCACAAATGATTCGCTGTGAAAATCCCGCTGGAGTATTTCGTCCAGGATATGGTCGGCTTCTTCGTGTGGAACGACCGCGTACACAATTTGCCGCTGCTGCTCTGCGTCGCGGCGTGCGAAGCTTAGCCCTGTGGCAGCAGAAGTGGTGTAGCCCGTTGCTCCACAGCGTTGAAGTAACTCCACCAGTGGTGGGATCAATCGTTCTTCGCACACGATTGTTAAAAGAACCATTGAGTGTGCATGCATTGTTACATCCTCCATATTATGGGGTGTGCGTCGAGATATCTCGCTGCCGGATTGCTTTTATCGCTTGCCAGCGTGCCCTGCGCTCGACCAGGTAGTACAGTGCCGGCAGTACAGTGAGCGTTAGTACCAGCGCCGTTGCTAAACCGCCGACGATAACCGTCGCCAGCGGTCGTTGCACATCCGAGCCGATACCAGAGGCACGTGCAGCAGGAATCAGTCCGATAAGTGCAACGGTCATCATCATCAATACCGGGCGAAGTTGTGTCCGTGCTCCCTGTCGAACAGCTGCGCGCACTGTCAGAGGCGTTTCTTGACGGAGGTAATTGATGTACGAGACCACCAATACCCCACTCATGATTGCCACTCCAAAGAGCGATACAAATCCGACGCCGGCACTGACACTGAAATTGATGCCGCGGATCAGTAGCAGCGCGACTCCACCGACGAGCGCAAATGGGACATTGAGCATCACGAGCAAGGCATACTTGATGCTTCGGTCGAATAACCAAAACAGGATGACGAAAATGAGCGCCAGCGTCAACGGGATAACAACCATCAAGCGGTTTCGTGCTCGTGTGAGATTCTCGAATTGTCCGCCCCAGACAATTGTGTAGCCTGGCGGTAACTGTACCTGTTGGGTGACGCGTTGCTGTGCCTCGGCGACAAAGCTCCCTTGGTCGCGCCCACGGATGTTTGTCCGTACTCCCACTTGCCGGTGTCCGTCCTGGCGAGCAATGATTGTCTGCCCCTCGACCATCTGAACATCGGCAACTTGTTCGAGTGGTATTTTCTGTCCTGATGGCGTCAACACAAGCATCGAGGCGATATCGTCTGCTGTTGCACGCAGCTGGCGTGGATACCGCACAACGATGTTGAATCGCCGTTCACCTTCATAGAGAATGCTGACAGGTTTTCCACCAATTGCCAGTTCGAGCAGTCGGTTGATGTCGGCGATATTGATCCCATAGCGTGCAGCATCTTCACGGCGGACGCGGATAACCAGTTGCGTCTGGGGACCTTCTTGCTCCAGTCCACTTTCACTGGCACCGCGAACCACACGAAGAATGTCAAGCACCTTGAGCGCGAGCCGTCGCATCAGGGGAATATCGTCCCCATTGATGAGTACTGCTAAATCGGCAGCTGAGCCAGTCACCGCTTCAGTAACGTTATCGAGAATCGGCTGCGAAAACGAGAAGTTCGCGCCGGGGAATTCTGCTTCCAGCTGTGATTTGATCTCCTGCAGAAGTTGGTGCTTTGTCCTGCCACTTTTCCACGTCGAGTAAGGGGTTAGCTGAACCAAGCACTCAATCCGATTGGGTCCGTATGGGTCGGTGCCATCGTCGTTGCGACCGAGTTGCGTGACACAGACTTTGACTTCATCGTAACTGCCAATGAGTTGTCGGATGCGCGGTGGAACCAGCCGCGCAGCATCAAGGGAAACACCGGCTGGCAATACACACCGGATGTTGAATCCTCCTTCATCGAGCTCGGGCAAGAACTCTGTGCCAATTGTTGTTGCTGCAATAAGTGCTACACTAACAATACCGGATCCAAGTGCAATTGTGGTAACCGGTCGGCCAAGTACTTTGTCCATGACGAAGCGATACTGACGCTCGATCCATGCTGCGACAGGATTGTGCCACTCGCGGAATGAACGAGCAAAAAGGTACGAACACAGCACTGGCACGAGCGATAGTGCCAGGACAAGCGACCAGCCAACGGCGTAACTGAGTGTGTATGCCATCGGAGAGAACAGTTTGCCTTCGACGCGCTGGAGAGTGAACAATGGCAAGTACGCGGCGATGATGATTACAACAGCAAAAAACACCTGCCGCTGCACCTCGGCTACGGCGGTATGCACCACGCGCAGAATCGGTATATGTTCGCCACGCGCGCGATGCTCCGAAAGATGCCGCATGATGGATTCTGCGACGACAACAGCGGAGTCAACGATGATGCCGAAGTCAATCGCACCGAGTGAGAGCAGATTGGCGGGAATTCCTGTCAACTTCATCGCAACAAACGCCCCAAGCAGCGAGAGCGGTATGGTCGCTGCAACAGCGATAGCTGCACGAATATTGCCCAAAAAGAATACCAACACAACGACAACAATGCTGACGCCTTCGAACAGTGTTCGCCCGACGGTCTTGAGAGTTGATGCCACCAGATCAGACCGATCGTACACCCCAACCAGCCGCACGCCTTTGGGAAGTACGTGGTCGTTGAGATATGCGATTTTTTCTTTGAGCACTCGCAGAACCTCACTTGGATTTTCCCCACGGCGCATTAGCACGATACCTTCGACGCCATCGTCAGATTCTTTGCCTTGCGTCTTGTCAATGTAGCCGAGCACACCGCTGGGCATGAGCGCTCCAAGCTCGACGCTGGCAACGTCGCGCAGAAAAATTGGTGTACCGCTTTCCTGCTTGAGTACAGTGTACTGTAGGTCCTCGATCGAGCGGATGCGCCCGACACTACGAATTGCCAGCTGCGATGAACCCATCGGCAGGATGTTTCCCCCTGTTGAACTGTTGTTGGCAACGATAGCACGCTCGACATCCTCGACCGTTAGCCCGTATTTTTCCAGCGCAGTCGGATCAACGACGACGTTGTATTGTTTTTCGAGGCCGCCGAAATTGGTAATGTCGGCAATACCGGGAACTTGTAGTAATGCGGGGATGACAACCCAGTCTTGGAGCTCGCGCAATTGCACAAGCGAATAGCCATCCCCCTCGAGGACATAGCGATAGATTTCTCCCACAGGCGTCGAAAGTGGACCAAGATCGAGTTCTGCACCATCAGGCATGTCCACATCGCGCAATTTTTCCAGCACCTGCTGGCGGGCAAAATAATCGTCTGTTCCTTCCTCGAACGTAAGCTTGATGACTGCTAATCCAAAAATTGTGCGCGAGCGGCGCGTAAGCACACGGGGCACAGCATTAAGTGCACGTTCGATGGGAATAGTAATCTGCTGCTCGACCTCCTCGGCAGGACGACCGGCATACTTGACGATGACGGTTACTTCAGTATCAGCAACATCAGGGTATGCCTCGATTTTCAATTGACTCCATGCCCAGATACCTGCACCAGCCAGACCGAGTGCAGCCAAGAGAATGAATACGCGCTGTTCGAGCGAAAGGGTCAAGATCCGTTCCAGCATTGCGGTACGTCTCCGTGGGTGTATCAATAACCGAAACTCAAACCTTTGAGGAGCATTGTGCGGGTGACAACGATGTGTTCACCTGCCAACAGACCCTCGGTTACCTGGAACTCTTTTCCTGTGTCGCCAGCGATGACAATCGGACGGCGAACAAAATGGACGCTATCAAGCTGGACGAACACATACGGCTGTCCTTCGGCGACGATCACAGCTTGACGAGGAACAATTGCTGCGCTGACTTGCCGCTTGAGGATGCGAATAGTGGCAAACATTCCCGGACGGATCACCGATGGCGCGTGCTGGAGCACGATAAACACGCGTACAGTCCGTGTTATTGGATCAACGGCGTCAGCTAATTCAATTACTCGCCCGACGAAGTCTTGGTTCGGCACCGCCGCAAAGCTCATGTGCGCTTGCTCGCCGAGCTGCACGTATGGAAGAAATCCTTCTGGGACATCGCAGGCAATAAGAATCGAACCGGTATTCATGCGTTGGAGCAAATCGGGGCGCAATCCTGATTGCCGGAGCTCGCTTTCAGCATCGAGTAGTGCTGCTTGCTGAAGGCGGTGCTCAGTGACCGCTTCGAGCACATCCTTGCCCGATGCTGCATGATGTTCCGCCATTTCACGGACGCGTGCCAACTGTGTGCTTGAATGTTCAAAGCTTGCCCGTGCTTTCAGGTACTCAGTAAATCGCTGCGCAGCGTCGTTGGTCTCAAATACGATGAGGGGTGGTACTGCGCTGTCGGCGGCGATGATTGCTTTGGCAACAACGCGCCCCGTCACGCGTAACATCAGCCCGACTGAATCAATCTGCACGGGAATTGTGGTAAACTGCCGCGCTTGCTCAGGTGGGAGCACCAGAATTGAATCGTTCTCAACCGTAGCAACTGCACGGTGCTGCTGTGTGGCGACCGACTGCTGGGTGTCGTGATGGGAACACCCACTAATAATACAGCCACTGGTCAGTACCAGCACCATCCATCGAAATGCATGCATTAGAATTATTCCTCCACGATGTGCGACAATTGACCGCTAGCTGCCAGCAATGCTACGGCTGATCGCCAATAGTCAGCCAGTGCATCGTAATATGACCGCTGGGTTTCGTACCAACTTCGCTGTGCTTCGAGCAGATCTACAATAGGTGTGGCGCCTTTCAGATATGCCATCTGTACGGTTTGGAGAACGTCGCTTGCTTTAGCGAGCACTGTACGTGCTTGGTCGAGTGCTTGTCGTGCAGTGAGATAGGTTTCGTATGCAACAGTTACTTCAGTGGCAATTTGATTCCGCAGTCGGTCACGATCTGCCCAGGCTTGCTCGACCGCCACGCGCGCTTTTTGCCGTTCTCCTTGATTGCGATTGAGAAGCGGCAATGCCCACCCAACCGTGATACCAATAAAAGGAACACCAACTTGTTGCATTGCAGCAACGCCAATATCGGGGTTAGAAATAGCGAGCGCATCCTGAACGCTGACATTTGCTTCGGCTGCCGACACAACTGCTTCTGCCAGCCGGTATTCCGCACGTCGGACGTAGGCACGTTCGATCCATTCGGACAGTGGCAGCTCTTCAACTGGTAGCCCAAGTTCGCTCGGTCCAACCCACAAGGAATCCTGTGTCGCGAGCGCGTACTGAAGCCATCGACGTGCTGTTCGGAGCTGTTGCTCTAACTGCAGGTATTGGATGTGATATTGCGAGGATAAAATTTCAGCACGCCACACATCAGCTGCGACAATTGCCTGCGAGCGTAGCCGGACCCGATTGACTGCGACCAAACTGTCGGCGCTGAGCAATGCGTGGTGTGCAATCGCAAGATTACGTTCAGCACTCCACACGTCAATCCATCGCAGCGCAGTCTCTACCAAAACCTGTTGAAGGAACGACTGGTAGCTTTCTGCTGCTGCGGCGAGCGCTCGAGTACTGTACTCAATTCTGCTTCGCCGCTGTCCGGCGACATCCACTGTTTGTACGACGCCAAGCTGCCACTGACCGTTCGATGCCCCGAATCCACCTGGAGTACCTAATTGGGCTGGGTTTTGGATATACTGCATTTCTACAGTTGGATTAGGGAACACGCTGGCGCTCAGCGAATCAGCACGCGCCAGAGGAACTATGTAGCGAGCATTCTGCAGTAGAGGGTGTCGCTGCTTTGCCAGTTGTAATGCCGTTTTCAGATCGAGCGGCTGCGCCATTAGGGCAACTGCGGTCGCAACCGACCATCCGATCCATCGCATAGGATTGCCGCAATAAAATTGTTTGACCTTTCTGAACTCGTTGAGATTCAGAGTGACTAATTCACCCATATCCGATTATTGTGCTCCCGTAGAGTCGAGCGGAGCGGCTAACGGCGCAGGCAGCAGTAAAGAAGGTAAAGGAGAAGACGGCTGTGAGATATCGAATGAATCTGCTCCGGCAAAAGGAGAAAAGCAACAGCCCGGCCGGTGAAGGATACTGCTGTGTCGCTTGCAGTTGCGAGAAAGTCGAAATCTCGGAGAACGGTTCTGCGATGAGCCGTGTTTTTACCCACTATATCATCGGCTACATCGGCAGCTCGAGTGTCAAACTGTTTGGTGGGGTCGTCAACTTCGTCAATGATGATGACAGGGGCAAGCGTAGCTGCAAAATCGAGCGTGCTGGTGGCGTCGATGATCATAACAATCCCGACCAGCCCAGCAATCAATTGTCGAAAAAAAGAAACGAGCATCTAGATTGCGGACACGCTGCAAAAACGCAGGCGGAAAACGAATAGCATTATAGGCTATTGTATCAGATGAGTATTCTTGGTTTGTGCGTTCCTCTTCCTCCCCTTTGATGCTGTAGTGCAAGTGTTTCGCATATTTCTATTATCCTGAATCCCACTACTCGTCATACTCAACTTGTTTCAGCATCTTGTTGGGAAGTAGTGAGTCCCTGAAACGAGTTCAATGCGACAAGAAGAAAAAGCGCTTCGCTGCTGTGCTGAACCTGTGGTTAGCGTTGTGCGCAACTCAATGCATCTTCAGAGGGATCGGCAGACGTGTACCAAGTTAGGAAAAATGCGCATAGTAAATTCAAAGTATAACATATCGCTGTTGTTTCACTATACGTGAGGGTACTCGCATGGAACGCGTGATTTTGTGGATAGTGTCGCTGTGTGTGGCATCGGTCATAGCCTCCGCACAAATTGGAAGTGTGATCAATTATGGTGCAATCATCAAGGACTCAATGCGCCTCGACAATTCGGCTGCATTTATGCGCCTGCCGATAAACGGCACAATTCGATGGGGCGATCCAGCAGTTGTTGGTATGCTTCAATCATCTTCGTTGTCGGTAGGACGAACGTGGACCTTACCTGACGAAAAAGCAAATACAATTGGTTAAATAGGGGCAGTACTCCGATGTATCATTGCGTCGGGGCGACCAGCTCAGGTCGCCCCACTGTTTTGTGTGCTCGCATGGTATGCTGAACAACCACTGCTGTTGCGCTGAATGTACCCCGGTTATGCCGAACGTGTTCCGGCCTTTCGCACCATGCTTTACACTGAGGCTAATTTCGCCGTGCATGTCACAGTGGCTCGATCGTATCACTGCTCGTCACATCGTATGGCTGTGCGTCGCCAGTGCGGTGGTGCGGTGCGCATTTGTCCTGGCTATTGAGCCAGCCATTCCAACTGCCGAGGATGTTGCTATTGCTCGGCATATTGCTGCTGGCAATGGCTTTGCGATCTATGACCGCGGACCGACGACCATCAAAGGACCCCTCTATCCAACATTTGTGGCGCTGTGGCTGCGGCTGCTCGGCGAGCGCGACGGACTGCGAGCCGTTGTACTTGTGCAGCACTTGTTGACCGCAGTGGTGCCGTTCCTACTCTATTTGCTTGGTGGGGCGATTAGGCGGCAGCGTCTCGGTACTGGCGCCGCACTACTGTTTATCCTACACCCATCATACTTTTATCATCCGACAGTAGCGGAAAACACGGCGTGGGTTGTCTGTATGGGATGCTTCTGGTGCGTGGTTTTGTTCCGCTTTGAACCGAAGCGATTTCCACCACTTGCCACACTCATACTCGGTACGATCATCGGTGCATTTGTATTGGAAAAACCTCCATTGGTTGTGCCGATGCTTATCGCGTGTGTGCTTCGTTTCTACCGTTGGTGGAAAAGGCTTGCCCTTGTTGGCGTTGCGGCAGCTGTGGTGGTGTTGCCATGGGCGGTGCGTGGATGGATCATATTTGGCAAGCCTACGCTGACAAAGTCGTACTCAGGTTATTTGACGTTCATTCATTCGTGGCTGCCTTCAATGGCGGTTCATCCCCGGTATGCTGTTGCAGATTCGGTCGAGCACGTGCTCGATTCGCTCGGGCGACTTCCAGAAACCGACGCTCTTCCTGCCCTTCGCACACTTGCCAACTCGATTGCACGGGAGCGATGGCAGCAGCTACCCGAGCGCACCCTTGTTCATGCGCTGGTGTATTGGACAATCCCACCGCGTTACTGGGGGAATTGGTCGGTTGGATTTATTGTTGCCCGACTTGTGCCTGTGGTTTTCCTGTTGGTGCTCTTTGTGTGGGGGGCGATAGTGCTGTGGCGCGATGATCGGACATTGCTGCTTGCGATTGGTGGTGTTTTGCTGTGGACGACCGCGTTTTATTCGCTTTACCATGTGCTCAACATCCGATACAAACTCGAGGTTGAATGGCTGCAGCTTTTGGTATGTGCGGCACCGCTTGTGTGGGAAAGCAGAACTCCATAAGTTTATGTTCGTTCCATGTTTTAGAGAACGTAGTATGTTCGATAATTGTGGACCTCTACGCTTCCTGTGAGGTTGTTGGGGTGCTCGCAATAGGTATCAGACAGTTGGTTGCAGGGTTGCCGATTGCAGAAAAGAAAATGTCCTCGCGGCAGAGCAATGGTGAAACAATCCAGTACCGCCGAGGAATGCGTGTTCTCCACCCAACCTTTGGCGAAGGGGTTATCCTCGCGGTCGAGGGACGCGGCGCTGAGATGAAACTCTCTGTCCATTTCGACACTGTTGGCGCAAAGCTCCTTTTGGCGCGCTATGCACCGCTGCAGAAAGTTGACTAGTTTGTTGTCAATGTTCTATTGTACCGGAGTAATTTTCAGGTAGGAACCGGATTCTACTGTTGTTGCAGTTGCATTCGAGGAATTTTGTGCCCATTGCACTTGCACGTTGCCACCGGAGGAGCCCATCTGGATTATTCCCACAATGCGCGCATAGCCGTAGGAG
>JAOAEV010000106.1 GCA_026416585.1 Chlorobiota bacterium
CCATCCGAATGATGAGCGGACCGTAATGCCCCCAGTCGGCGGGCCACCAATCTTGGGACGACGTCATCAGCTCTGCCAGATCGCGCTTGAGGGCAAAATAGTCCAGCTTGCGAAACTCTTCGGCGTAGTTGAATCCTCGCCTTAACGGACTGACTCGCTCAGAATTTTGGCGGAGAATTGAAAAGTCCAGTTGTTCTGGCCACCATTCACGGTTGCGAGTGCCCATGCCGTTGTGTGACGTGACCGGACATTTTCCGTTGCTTGCCATGGTAGGGGAAAGGGAAGTTGAACAAACACCAGCACCGCAAAAATACGCCTACCTGCTGACAAGGCGTGTATCTTTGCGCGCTTTGAACTCCGCGATCAGCTCTTCATGGAAATTGTAGTATGGGCGTGCCTGGGCATGCTTGCGTACACATACGTTTTTTTCCCACTTTTGCTCCGGCTTCGTGCATACACGCGGACACTTCCGCACTTCGAACCGCCCGGCCATTTGCCACGCGTCGCAATAGTACTTGCTGCTTACAACGAGGAAGCAGTCATCACCGCCAAATTGGAAAACATCTGTAGGCTTGACTATCCAAAGCATTTGCTCGAGGTGTGGATTGGCTCCGATGCTTCGACTGACGCAACCGATCTCATTATCGCCGACTACGCGAAACGGTATCCATTCATCTATGGGATTCGCTTCGACCAACGGACAGGGAAAGCACCTATTCTCAACCGTCTTGTTGAAAAAACCGAGGCTGAAATTCTCGTCCTGACCGATGCTGACGTGCTGTTTGCACCAGATTGTCTCCACCGACTTGTTGCGCCATTTAGTGATCCCCGCGTGGGGCTGGTATCGGCACAACTAACTCACCCGTGCAGCAACGGTGATGATTTTCGATCGGTTGAGCAGTTTTTTCGACACAGTGAAAACCAGCTCAAGTATTCTGAAGCAATCGCCTATGGGATGTTCATGGGAGCTGATGGAGGATGCTATGCACTTCGTCGGAATATCTACACACCATTCCCGGAAGACCGCATCGTCACTGACGATTTGCTCTTGACCCTGGAGGTAATCGCACGGGAATATAGAGCTTTGTACCTACCGGAAGCGGTATGTTTCACTAGCGTTCCGGAAGACCCCGCCGACGACTTCCGGCGTAAGCAGCGAATCGCATGCAGCAACTTTTCGACGCTGGCACGACTGCCTCACCAATTTTATCGACCTTGGACCTGTGCAGGCTGGCTGTTTTGGTCGCACAAACTTCTGCGATGGTTCGGCGGCTTTGCACTTGTTGGCGCCACAATGGGGACAGGATTTCTAAGTCAACAGCATTGGTTTTATACAGCATTGGCGCTGACACTAAGCATTGCATTGCTGTTGCCTTTGTTACCCGCTCTTGGGAGGGTTCCACTGTTGTCGTCGCTCCAGCACTTTGTGTTGGCAAACTACGCTCAGATTGCGGGATTCGTCTGTTGGCTGAGAGGAAAAACCACACCGTACTGGCAGCCACCCCACCGAGTCGATACCGCAGTATCGCTTACAGCTAACGTACAGGACGCACCCCGCGGCTAACCGAACGCAGCGGTGGGGCTGTTACCGTCAGGTAAAGCAATCGCACCATCACCACAAGCAAAGCGATCGCTCCCGCTTGATGCACAAGAGCTATTGGTAACGCCACATGCATAAGCACGACGGCAATCCCGAGAGTGATTTGAACGACCACCACTACAAGCAATGTCCACAGCAGCCGTGTGACCTGCGGGGAATATCCACACTGCCGTCGCACCGTGCTCCATAGCAACGGTAGGAGTACCAGCCCAATAAAAGGCAACCACCGATGTACGAACATCACAGTCACTGGTGCTTCCAGGAAATTCAACCATGCCGGCTCAACAAAGGAAAGAAGTCCTGCTGGCACTAACGTCCCAAACATCAAGGGCCATGTATCGGAAAGATACCCTGCTTTCAGCCCTGCTGTCATACCGCCATACATGATTTGAAGCGTCAAGACGCCAAGGGCTATGCAAGCCGCTGTTGCTGCCCCATTCCACCGTTTGGGGCAAAGCACGGGCGCGGAAATATCATTGATGGTCCAGACTGTCACTCCAATCAAGGTAAGTGCAAGAAGGAGGTGAGCTGTCAATCGAAAGTGACTGACAGCAGGTTGGTCAATCAATCCACTGGCGACCATCAGCCATCCCATGACCGCCTGCGCAAGAAAGAGTACGCCAATGGCGATCAGTTGTCCCCGATGCTCCCGCGGAATTTGTCCTCGTATCCAGAACCACAAAAAGGGAAGTGCAAAGTATAGCCCTATCGCACGCGCCAGCTGCCGGTGAATCCATTCGATCCAGAAAATGTAGCGGTACTCCTCAAGCGTCATTTCACGATTGACCTTCTGGTACTCCGGTGTCCGCTGGTACTTGGCAAACTCTTCCTGCCATGCCTGCTCGGTCAGCGGCGGTATTGCACCGCTGATCGGATTCCACTCGACAATCGAGAGTCCCGAGCGCGTTAGCCGCACAAAGCCACCGACAATAACCATCAACCCGACAAGCAGGGCAAACCCTGTGAGCCACCGTCGAAGTGACTGGTTAAATGCAACTTTCATGGTTGGTCTGTGTGTATGTGGATTGTGCAACCTCTCGTTCGGGGCGTGCTTTGACGATGTACTGCACAATTGAAAATGGTCGCGCCAGCCCAAACGTCACTGCATTCAACAGCGTAAACTTCCAGCTTCGGCTTCGATTAGCACCGACGAATCGAACATCATAGCCAGTCGTTGTAAAGAGCTGCTCGATCGTATGCCGCGTGAAAAAGCGCAGATGTGTCTGATCGAGGATGCCGCTGTCTTCATACTCGAAACGATTGAACACGATCTTGGCAAGCACACGCACATGGCGAATGTTTGGGATACTGGCGATGAGTACCCCATCCGGGGTGAGTAAACGTCGCAGCCGACGGAGTACGTTCCACGGATCGCGCAAATGCTCGAGCACATCGGCACAGAGGATACAATCGAAATAACCGTCGGGATAGGGGAGTTCTATTTGTTCAATGTCGCCGGTATGTACGCAGTCGAGTCGCTGTGCCGCTTCTGCCGCGGCATGTGGGACATACTCGATACCGATAACTGTCTCAATACCTCGTACCCGCTTGAGGTAGTCCGCAGTACACCCCGCACCACAGCCGACATCAAGCAGCCGCCTAATGTAGTTCGGAACATACTCAACCACATCATAGCGAACAAGATGATAGTAATCGTCTGCCGCATGCATCTCGATCACACCTCAATCGTAAAACAAGTGGCGGACGTCTGCTGTTGGCACCAGACACTGTTGGCGGCGACCAAACCACCGATACCTGTTGTGAGCAATCCAATCGTAAAACGCATCGCGTAAGACTCTCGGCACGAGCAGGAGAAGTGCTGCCAGGATATTCCAAGCTGCTCCGAGGTGGCGTAAAATTCGAAGAACTGCTGTCGAGCGTGTGCTGATGCGTCCTCTATTCTCAAGCAGCACTATTGTTGCATTGTCATGAACCAAGTGGGTAGGGAGGTGCCCGCGAGCAAATGCAGACGTCAGCGACGCATAGCGGAACACACGGCGTTTATCACGTGGAAGCATCCATTGCACTACTCTACTGCAGAGGACGCAGTCGCCATCGAACAGCACCACGTTCTCTGCCAGAGCATGCATCGCAGCAGGTAGGGTTATTCAGTGATAGCAGATTCAGTGGCAATACGTACAAGCAAATCGGCGCGTGCGCGCGCAGCCTTGAGCTGTGCGCGACGGTGGAGATCGGTTTCTTGTTCAAGCTCGACGTCGAGCCGATCGCGTTCAGTGCGTGCACGAGAGGCGTCGATTTCTTCGGCGCGGTAGACTTCTTCCGCAACGATGCTGACACGGTTGTGCTTGAGCTCGACAAAACCGCCGGTGACAGCAAATACATGTTCATCACCGTCACCATCGAGTATGCGCAGAGGACCCAGTTCGAGTGTCGAAATGATTGGTGCGTGATTGACCAGCACTTGGAACGGCGCCAGTCCACCCGGCAGCGAGACGGCTTGCGCTGTGCCGCTGTAAAGCGTGCCGAGCGGTGTCACGATTTCAACAGACAGTAAGGTAGAAGCACTCATGGGACTGCGTGTCACGGTGTTTAGATGGCACCAGCTTTCTTGGCAGCATCAAGGACTTCGTCAATCGTGCCTTTGTACGAGAAGAATTGCTCCGGCACATCATCAAGCTGACCATCGAGAATCGCCTTGAAGCCGGAGATCGTGTCTTCGATTTTGACGTAGCGACCCGGAAAACCGGTAAATTGCTCAGCAACGTGGAATGGCTGCGAGAAGAACTTCTGGATTTTTCGTGCGCGGTACACCGTGAGTTTATCTTCTTCCGAGAGCTCGTCCATGCCAAGAATGTTGATGATGTCCTGGAGATCTTTGTATGCTTGCAGCGTGCTCTTGACACGCATAGCGGTTTCGTAATGTTCGCGCCCGACGACGTTTGGATCGAGGATGCGCGAAGTGGAATCGAGCGGGTCAACTGCGGGATAAATCCCCAGTTCGGCAATCTGGCGCGAGAGTACTGTCGTTGCGTCCAGGTGCGTAAATGTATTTGCCGGTGCTGGATCAGTCAAGTCGTCAGCGGGAACGTACACTGCCTGCACCGAGGTAATCGAGCCGCGGTCAGTCGAGGCAATACGCTCCTGCAAAGCGCCAAGCTCGGTCGCGAGCGTCGGTTGGTATCCCACTGCTGATGGCATCCGACCGAGCAGTGCCGAGACTTCCGAGCCTGCCTGGACAAATCGGAAAATATTGTCAACGAACAACAGCACGTCACGCCCTTCTTCGTCGCGGAAGTATTCGGCTATTGCTAGTGCCGTGAGCGCCACACGGGCACGTGCGCCAGGGGGTTCGTTCATCTGCCCAAAAACCATCGCAGTTTTACCAATAACCCCTGATTCGGTCATTTCCAAGTATAGGTCGTTTCCTTCGCGCGTGCGCTCGCCGACACCAGCGAACACTGAGTAGCCCCCGTGCTGTTTGGCAATATTGTGAATGAGCTCTTGAATAATGACCGTCTTTCCGACGCCGGCACCACCGAACAGTCCAGTTTTGCCACCCTTGGTATAAGGTTCGATCAGGTCAATAACCTTGATACCGGTTTCGAACATTTCCTTTTTCGTGGAAAGCGCCGAGAATTTTGGCGCCATACGGTGAATGTTATAGCGCTTGCGTGCTTCGATGGGACCCTTTTCGTCTATCGGATCGCCGGTAACATTGAGCAGCCGACCGAGCACTTCCGGACCGACTGGTGCTGTGATCGGTTCACCGGTATCGTAGGCTTTCATGCCGCGCACGAGTCCATCGGTAGAATCCATCGCAATAGTACGGACGCGGTCCTCACCTAAGTGCTGTTGTACTTCGCAGATGAGCACCTCTTCTTTACCATTGCCATCGAGTGACGGACGCGGTATATGCAATGCATTGAGAACTGGAGGAAGATTGCCGCCGGGGAACTCAACGTCCACAACCGGACCGATGACCTGGAGGATATAGCCTTCGTTCATGCCAGAAAACCTTCGAGAAGTTTCAGATCTGGGACGCCACTGATGTGGCAATGCACGTGGGCGACTGCGAAATTACGGATTTTCCCCTCTGTCCAGCGTTGTGTTTATCGGAGTATCGTTGCCAACGCTTCCTTCCGCACCAGTCATATCAGTATCATACTCAAGTATGATAGCAGCACTGCTTCCACATGCACAGTGAACACGAATCGTCCGCACGACGCCATACGAATCTTTTTCGAGTACGATCGCCATGGGGGAGTGGCTGCCATCGTCGTGGTGGTGCACGGTAACAGGGTGTGGAGTCTGAGCGACAAATTCAGCAGGAAGAAATGAACCAGGCGGCACGCCACGTCGCACGCTTGGCACCAGCGTTATATCGAGAAAATCTTCGAACAACTCTGCTGGATTGCGTCGTATAGCACTATTCGACATTGCAATGCTCGGCAGTAGGATGACTCACAGTATCGTTCGATGGCGATAATTGACGCAGAGCGACCCCAATCCACTCGTGTGCATAGTGCACCGCATCCGAAATATCGCCATCCTGACCATGCTCAGGCAGGCAAAATTCGCTACATAGTTGCTGTAGTGTGGCTATCATGTCGCCAGTGATCATCCCTTGCTCCTCTTCTCTGAGTGCCAGAGAGAGGATGCTCATCAGATACGGATTGCCGGAATAGTCTCGCTCCAATCCCGCCCGTGCAATTTCAGCGATTGCAGCGCACGTGTGATATATCGAATACACGCGTAGCTGAAGCGTGTTGACCAACGTGCGGAGTTCGGTAAGCACGTTTGCCGCTGCAGGGGTAGCATCACAGAACCACTGGCGTTGCACTCCGCATTGCTGCTCAAGCTCAGCGAGACGCTCGCGAAGCTCTGATAGCGTTGCCCGGAGTTGTAATGTCGTCAGATAGGTCGCGTTTTCCACCGGCTGTCCATTCAGTAGATCGGTTGGTTGCAATTATCGGCGATTGCACGAGAATGTTGAATTATTGCTACGGGACCAGAAGCGGTATCCCCTGCCGCGAGCCGCTTGAGGAAGCCACTGATATCATGTACCAACCCGGTGGGTAGTCGCCGATCCACCATCGAAGAAAAGATCCGTCTTGTTGCGCCTCGACAGTATAGCGTTTGCCACTGAGTGTAAATACCTCCACGGACTTGATCGTGGAGACATCTAAAGCTGGTATAAGCACATACCCATTGGCAACGATTGGTTGCAGTGTCTGGTTTCTTTGAGTGACGCTCGCCGCGCGGGAGGGAGAGTAGTACACATGCACATGAAACCGTTCTAACTCGACGACGGAGCCGGTAAGCGTATCGCTCCCGCGCTGGTCGAATCGTACGCGCAGTAACGCACCGCCGAGACGATCTGTCAGCACAACGGAATCAATGCCGCGGGGAAGCGGAGAACTCCATTGAACGATGAGGAGGTCGCCACGACCACTAAACTTAGGAGAAACTGTCAAGTTATACGTGATTGCAAACTGTGCAGTACTGGTATCCGGATATGGGCGAAAGTCCGTGTAGCTCAGATCGGTGATATTGTCAGTAGTCACTTCCCATGCTGCGTGGAAGCCATCGGGAGGATGTCCAGGAAGCGGATACTCGCCGAGGCGTACATCCAATCCATTGGTAGCGTTTGAGTCCACACCACAGCGTAAAGTAATGTGTTTGTTTTCGTCACCGATTGCAAAGAGTAGCTCGATGTGTGGCTGCTCCGCGGCAGATGTCAGCATCGTTGCCGCTACGAGAATACCGACAACAGCACAAATGCACATCTCTGTGATTCCTTGTGATACTGGTAACAAAAGCGGGGCACCAGTCCATCCGGTGCCCCGCACATCTCAAGTTCTCAAATCCGGCAATATTACCGGATGATCGTCACTGGCTGAACAGTCGTGTAGGTACCGCTGGTGACCTTGACACGGTATGCACCTGCCGGTAACGACAGAGCATTCAATTCGAACGACGTCTGACCAGGCGTGAGTGTGCCGTCGAACAGACGCATAACTTCCTCGCCGAGAGCGTTGTAGAGCACAACAGTTGCATGCTGTGTTTGGGGAACCGTTACGTGCACGTGTGCGGTTGCATCAACAGGGTTCGGTGTCACGGCGACATCATAACCGACCTCTTGCGGTGTTTGGCGCATCAATCGCACAGCGGTCACATTTGCATCGCTGATCATCAGGTTGCTGCCTGGGAGCAGATGCCCAATAAATGTTCCAGTTACTGCATCGAGCACAGTATATGCTGCAGTGCTGTTTGCCAACCGAAGCGTGACCGGATACTCTGCACCTTGGACACGGACAACTGCATTGACATCGTTTGCCACAAGCATATTGCTGGCGAAACGGACGTCGAACATTCCGTGTGGCGGTAACGGCGGCATTTCATACTGCCCAGCTTCGACCGGGATACGACCTTCGCTGAGGTACAGCGTCCCGACACGCTGAGCAGCATCACCGATAAGCAGCCGTGCAGCAGTTGTTGCAAGTTGCTCGAGCGGATCGATGTCGGTATTGCTTCGTGTCGTCAGAGCCGAGACGTTGTAGAAACCTTGTCCACGGACTTTGATCCAGTAACCTTTTCCAGGTGTCAACTCGGAGACTGCACGATAGCCACGATTGGTTTGATACTCGTAGATAAACGTCAGCGGTACGCGGATTGGTGGTGTACCACCTTGGGTAGCTGGTTCGAATGTGATCCGGTCAATGTTCACAGGTACCGAGAGTGCACCAACCGTATTCCAGCCATCATAGACGCGCACCGGGAACAGCCGACTATTGATTTGCTTGACCAGCACACCAGAAATAACCGTCGTATCGGGATTGGGGAATCGGACAAAGTACCCGACACCAACCTTTAGACGCTCTTCCTGCTGATAAATGTCCTGCGAGAACTTAATTGGAGTTACTCCTTGCAAGTTCGGGAAGACGATAGAGTAAACATCACTTGATGGACGAACTGGCAATGAGACGAGGTTCCAACCTTTGTCACTGGTCATCTGACGAACAGCGCGAGCCGGCGTGTATTCGATGTCGAATGCCGTCACCGATGCATCACGAATCGTATAAGAGCGCGTTCCATCTGGATTTTCGGTCGCTTCACGCATATTTACCGCAAACAATTGCCCTCCCTCGATATCCCGTAAAAACAGTTGTGCTCCATCGGGGAACGAGCGCGGATCCCACGTCACAACAACCGGATAGTTGAGAGCACCGCCTGCCGAAAATCGCACGCGATAGACAATCGTTGTATCATCGAACACGTTGCGAATATCGCGCGAGGAGAAAATACCTGTATAATCGCCCAATCCGTTGTCTTGCGAACCGTCGGTCGCGTTGATGGGGAAGAACCGTGCAAAGAACTGCGCGTTGTTTGGCGGCGTTTGGTGTGCGAACTCACCAAAGAGGGAGTCGGCGTTGATTGTTGCTCGCAAGCCAGTGCCAAAGAGCAAGCGTGCTTGTTGGGGAGTTGGGGCAGAATTGCGAATCTTGATCTCGATACCTCGCGGAGCCCATACGGTTGACACACCGTTATAAGTTTCATCCGGCACGCGGATGTAGAGAAATGTCACTTTCACGCGCACTGGCGAAATTTCGACATCTTCAGACTTGAACGTGATGTATCCTTCGTACTTCCCAGCAAACTCATTTGGGTCCTGAATGTTTGGATCGTCGAATCCGATCGCATTCGGATCGCAGACAATATCCAGATTAAGTAGGGGGTCAGCATTCGGCGGCTGATTATTGTTCACCGCATCGGGGAACCCAATACCTTGCGGCCCAAGGATACCACGATCGATGTAGCCGATCGTTGCTCGACGCACAACACCTGTCGGATTGAGCTGTTTGAACTGCCCACCCCCGGCTGCAACTCCTTGGAATAATAGCCACGGTTGATCAGATTCGACAATGACATTTTTCGCTCGAACACCATCGGGCTTGAGACGAACATTGATGCGTACACGCGCTTGGGCCTGCCCTTGTAAAACAGGATCGAGGTACACAACGCGGGTAATTGCGAACAGACTATCACCATCATTGATATTTGTCACCGCAATTTCGTTCGGGTCCAAGCCCGTCGGTTGGGGCAGGAATTCGAAACGTCCTGGGTTATAGATATGAGTATAGAGCATCCCTAAGTCAACATCATTTACCACAGCAGCTTCGATCCCCGTCCGTTGGTAGCGCATACCCGCCAGATAGCGATCCATGTTTGCTAACCCCGGAACCGGATAGTTAGCATCGCCTGGGAAGGGTGTTTCGCGAACGACATTGAGCGTATTGTAATAAATCGAGTCGGGAGGAATTGCCAGTGGCGTCACGTCACTTTCCAGCAATCCTGGACGCCCTTTGACTTCCAGCTTGATGTAGCAGAGTGGTCGATATTCAAAGGCATTGCAGTCTTGAAGAGATGGATCACCTGTCAGCGGTAATGGCTGATTCGACTGCAGGACAACGTTAACTCGACGACCACGCAGTCGGTTGTTGGTCACCGGGATAAAGTTATAGTACGTTTGGTACAGTGTATCGCGTGCATCATTCCACGAGACCTGCCACCCATCGGCAAGGGCTGGAACATCGAAACCATCAATACGGACGTTAGGATGGGAACCACTATAGACAGGTCCTCGTGTTTGCACGCCAATTGCGCGGAATGCGGAGCTGTCGTACTGGAACTTGAAACGAATACTATAGATCGGGCGTGCCTGATACCCACCGGCGGTGACCCAGCAGTTTTTGATAAAGACCGGAACAAGAATATACCGCGGCTGATTACCGACTGCAGCAGGTACCCATAGACGACCGTCCGGGAAATATGCTGGATTATAGCCACCTTCCCGTCCTGTCAGGCTCAGTTTGGGAACTTCAGGACGAATTACCTGCGCGTCCAATCTGGATGCAGACAATAATGCCAGCAACACAACAACGACGGTTACTAGACTGGGCTTCACAAAGCGCCCAAAGCCATAACCACGATCCATGACGACTCCTGTTGATTGTTGAGGAAATACCATCGTTTTTTCTATCGTACAAGTACTGTTCGCAACATTGTGCCATTTTGTAAAAAAAGCACAACCGCACTCCAACGGCTTTCGGCACTCAACCTGATCGGTTCGGACGGACACCACACATGATTGACAATCAGCCGTCCTAACTGATCCCATTGCATCAGCGCCGTTACACTTTCCGTTGGTCCGCACAGTTCCCATGCTAAACTAACGGGGTCGAGGCGCCACATCAACAGCTGCTCTTGGTTTACACTAACGCCAGATGATTGCTCGACCACGATCAACGTACTATCTCCAACTGCCGACGCAACACATGCACACGGAGGATGCTCAAGTGCAATCCATACGCGCCCTACAGTCGAGTTAGCATGCGGTTCAACGATGCACGATAATTCGATCGCTTGCGCTGGCAATCGAGACAAACTTGCAATCTGGACTTTCCACGATTGCTCAGTTATCTCGATTGTATCGAGCTGCAGGGTATCTGGCCTGATCAGCGTTACACGGCGCAGGCTCACGCCAGAATCTGCAGTGATCGTTGCTGTCAGTTTCGACAAAGCAATCTCGGGCGGTACAGTTACGACTATCGGGATTGCCGTCTCCTGTCTGCGCAGAATTTGAATAGTATCGTTTGGGAACTGTGCTGTCAAAGAACGATTCGAGACTGGGAGCTCAAGCGATTGAACGCTCGCAGCTCGCACGGTGCCAAATTCAATTTTCGCCTCTATGTTTTTCTCTGGTGACTGCGCGATGGTCACACTGGTCGTATCGGGGCATTGACCGCGATAGCGAAAAAGCAATCCACATAGCGGTCCTTGACCACGAAACGGGTGCGTTACATTGAACGCATAGACCCGGACTGTTGCACTGTCAACCCGTCCACTGCCGCTGTACTCGGCGTTTTCGGCAAGCGTACCGGCAAAGAGCGGTGCTACAAATTGTAGCTTGGACGGATCGTACGCAATAGCGAACTCAAAGAGCAACAAACTATCGCTAACGTACAGTGGCGTGTTCAATCCAATTGTGATTGCGACATCGCGATCGCCACAGATATTCGGACGACTCAGCGGCTCAAGTACAACGTCAACGGTACGTTGACCAAATACTTGCGGTATACCGACGAGTAAACACAGAATGAGTTTGATCCCGTCGATAATACCGCGGTTACCGCTCGAGAAGAACTTTCGCCACCACATGACCGACTCCACTGCCTTCCAGCCGGCAGAAGTATACACCTGCCGGGACAAGCGAACCATTCGAGTCGGTGCCGTTCCATGTCAATGGAAGAGTGCCTTTTCCGTACACGCCATCAGCAAGGGTAACAACACGCTTGCCTTGTGCATCGTAGATGCTGACCGTATATGCGCCGTGTTCGGGTATGGTAATCGCCAGCATCGTTGTTGTAATGAATGGGTTCGGTGTTGCGCTAATTGTTACCTCCGCTGGTTCGTATGCAGCAATCCGAACCACTTTATCGCTTTGCTTGTCACCATTGAATTCGATATCACTAATGCGGATAACGTCACCTGGGGTCGGAAGCGTTACCCACGCAACTGGTTGCTCAGGGCCAAGCTCGACAGAACCAGCAATTGTCACGCGGCTGCCGTATGCCATCGCGATCGCATTGTCGTTGCGAACAAGTTCAACGCTCTGAATCGGCACACCTGCATCGAATGCAATACTGAGCGGACCATTTCGGACGCCATCAAGGTAGATCGGCACCCGCAGTAGGTTACCAATCTTTACAGCTTCAATGGTGCGGAGCTCAAATGTTTTTGCTTGCTCATACGCGAGCTTACCGGCTGGCACAACCGAATCAATCAACCACGGCAACTCTGGGATACGACCGCCGAGATAGTGCATAATGAGCGCTGCATCGTATGCATTGACGTAGAAGTAAATCGAGCGAATATCCAGCGAGTTGTCACTGGGCAGATCATCGGTGTAGTACAGGGACCGCGTCCGAATTTCTCGGCGATATCGGGTTGTATCAGCAGTATTGTTCCAATTGCGCGTCGAGTAGTAATAGCGCCCATTATGATCAACATCGCCTTTGAACGCAGGGCGGCGATACAAGCTATCGAGCGGAATACCCGTTGCAACTGCTCGCAGAATCGTCAGCGCGTCATTTGCAGTCACGAAGATGTTTTGCGGTCGTCCTGCATGACGTGCACCTGGTGCTTGCGAAAAATCAGCATCACCATCGCCCCATACATCCAAGCGAATACGAGGTATTGCTTGCAAGACGATTGTAGTATCCGTTGCACCAGATGGCGGCCATAGATTTGTTAGGCGGGTCGACGTCCGTGCGATATCTACATTACCTCCAAACTCCAAACCGTTAATCCAATCACCCTGCGGAGAACTGCCTTTCAAGCCGACAGATGCATCGCGCGTGACAACTGTTTGTTGACTAGTATTGGGATTACCGCCAATTGGACCATAGGCAAACTCGATGTCGCCTTGGAAATTGCCAATAATCTGCGTCTGACGATAGAGGAGCACTTGAAAATTCCCAACAGAGGAGGGGATGGTTTTGTTGTTGATGTTTAGGTTCCGCCATTCAACGCAGAATGCATCTCGTCCGCCAATACTCACAACTCGCGTCAGCACCTGTGACGGCATATACTGCGGTTGCGAGGGCGGACCTACACGCATGTAATGATCCCCCCAGAATGGCGCAACAACATTTCGAGGAAATTGCTGCCCATCGAACAAGCGAGTAGCGATATGCATACCCACCAGCCCGAGTGGGACATTCGGCCCATCAAGGAACATGATGAATCCGTTGACATTGATGGCAATGTAGTTATACACAGCACCATTGAATTCAAACGAAAATGGCAACTGTGCAACCACAAAACCATCATCTGGATCAGGATTGGGAGTGGTCACAAAATCACTCGCCGTATACACTGTTGTTCCTGTACCTGACGGAAGCATCGTATATGGACGATTGCCTCGCTTCATCGGCGGCATAAATTCGACATAGACCTGCGCCACCGACGACACAGCAGCCACAACTGCTGTCACCACTCCAGCAAGAAACATTTTTCCTTTCATGACACAACCACCTGTTGTTGAAAAATTGCCTATTTTGTTTTCTTCACTGTTTTTACCAATGTCGGGGGGAGGGAATGCCTCCCCCACACATTGGATTATTCGTTACCGCACAACCGTGACACGCTGCACACTCGTTGCTCCGGCTGCTTTGAGCTTGAGTACGTAGCTGCCTGAACTAAGCATGCCACTATCCCAGGACACGGTGTGGAGACCTGCACTGTAGAAGCCATCAGCAACTACTGCCACTACATGACCGAGATTATCAATGACTTCCAGCCGTGTGGCGGTTGCATAAGGTAGTGCGAAGCGAATCGTCGCAACAGAACCATCTACTGGATTTGGCATGACAGGATATAGCGCCACACTTTGACCAGCCATGGGTTCTTCTTGCACTGGTGATGCTTGATCCCACAAGATCACGAATGTTTGATCAGCATCGCTCTTGATAGTCAGCGTCACTTCATCACCATTGATAGCAACATCGTAGTTACCCGGCGATTCAGTCGTAAACCCGCCAGTGGACATGTTGACGCGATACAGGTTACCACCAGTGCCGTTTTGCAGGTAGTACGTACCACCGCATGGATTGCGCTGAGCATCGGTACGGCTTGGTACCTGGGACTTATTCCATTTGATTTGGACCGGCAAGTAGTTTGCCGTGTTGTTATTGACTCCACCCGACTGGAAGCGACCTTTATACGCTTCGATTGCCGCGCTTCCTTGCGTACAGGTCGGGAAGATATTCACGAGCGTACCGTACCGATTCGGGATCGTCCAGCGTACATCGAAGACGTCCACTGGCGGTATTGGTGCAAGTTCGTATTCGCAGTAGTTCGAGTCAAGCTTTCCGATACCACCGCGCGTTGCATTGTCACCAGTCGTTGCATTCGGCGCAGAACCCCATGTAAGGGTTTCGAATGCACCTTGCGCATTACTGATGGTCATATTAACCGTGAATGTTGTCGGTTCAGACACAGCAATTGTGTAGCGGAGCGTGTCTGGGCGTCCGTTGTGCTTGTCCGTAACAACCAGAACGACCTCGATGCTTGTTTGATACGGATTAACAACCAACGGATTTGCAATTACCCGAACAGGGATTGGCTGGTTATTGGCACGATAGCCAGGAATTTGGCTTGGCTGTACCGTTACGCCAGCTGGCTGGACAACGCGAATAGTCAAGAGTTCATCACGGACAATGTCAATATCGCTGACATACACGGTATCCTCAAATGACTTACCGCTCTCGATACAGCGGATTCGCGGCGCTCCAGTGATAGCCGGATCGTGATTACGTGCAATGATCCGCAACGGGAGTGTCTTGATATGCGTCAGTCCACCTTCGTCGGTTACAAGAACTGTTACCTGCACCGTCGTGTCATCAAAATTGGTATGGCGAACACGCGGGGTACCAAAGAGCAAGCCGCTTGTTTCATTGATCTTGAGCCAATCCGGGGTACCTGCGTTAGAAATATCCCACACCCCAGCTTCTGGGTAGCAATTATCCTTCGCAATGCCTGTTGTCTTACGAGGATCGTTGCCATAGATCAACTCAAAGCGGTGCGTCTGTCCAAAGTTCGGATCATAGACTACGATGCGTTTATTGAGGTCAAGCAACGCAACGTTGTAGTCTTCATCTTCAACGGCATCAGGCAACGAATTGGTCATGATTTTCGGCGCGATGTTGACGATAATCCGCCGAGTCAGGTACGAGACCCCACCATGCCCATCGTTGGCAGCAATTGTGATAACAGTGTCTGTATTGTATGCACTGTTGTATTGTGGATCGGGCTTGAGCAGGGCATATGCTGTTGCCGCATCAATCCGGACATTGAGCTGTCCTTTCGTTGTAAAGTCCACTGCCAGTGGGTCAGCTTGCGTATTGTTGTTATACTTGCGCAAGTATTGATTCGCAAGCCACACCGGCCGTGTTTGACTGAGATTATCAAACGCGGTATCGCTGCCTCCTTGGTTACGCGAACGGAACGCATAGGAGGTACGTCCATATGGGAACGTCCAGCCGAGCGCTTCCGCTGCAGCGTCTTCTTCTTCATCGTCTGTTGTAAAGTCCACTTTGAAGCGGAGTGAATCGGTCAAATTCGCGTACAGTGTATTCGGATCCGGTCCCGGGCATGCCGCAGCGATATCGGTAAAGGACGGCACACTATCGGTGACGAAGACGCGGAATTGATACACCGTGTCGGCGTTCCAGCCATAGTTCACAGTATCTTGTTGTAGATACCGTGCA
This sequence comes from Chlorobiota bacterium, assembly GCA_026416585.1. Classification (GTDB taxonomy): domain Bacteria; phylum Bacteroidota; class Ignavibacteria; order Kapaibacteriales; family NICIL-2; genus NICIL-2. Next base: position 15,892 of record JAOAEV010000106.1, read on the forward strand.
TTCGTCGCATCATAAGCTTGATTGGCGAAGTACGGCGGGTACAGATAGATGTACTTGGCAATAACTGTATCATGGTATCCCGCCGCTTTCAGAGAATCTATCGTGCGGTAATTCGGTGGATAATTCCATGCACGCACAGTAACAACTTCGCCACCTGGGACAATGTACGGATTTGTCGGACGACCTTTCAGCACTACATGTCCATAGGCTTGCCAGTAACCATTCGGTTCGTCCTGTCGCGCAGGAATCGTATCGGCGCGGAGCCAGTGCGAGAGTCCACTGTTAACAGGCACTTGCCATTGGTAAGTCAGTTGCGTGTACTTATCTGGCTCGATAATCGCACGAGGATCGTAAAATTTGTTCGTATCCTTTGCTGTGATTGCGAAGATTGTATCGCGACAGGGGATAGTAAAGGCCTGTTCACGCGAATAGTCAACATCTTCCGAAACCCAAATACGATCCCAGAATTGTGGCGGAGTTAGAATCGGATTGCCTGATCCATCCGTAATAATCTGGCAATTGTTATCACGGAGCGGAGGACGATGGGTAAGCACTTTGTGACCTGTCCACACTGGCGGCGGTGTAGATGTTCCGACTCGGAAAACCAATGCTCCATTGAAAGCATCGTTATTCGAACCGACTTCCCGCCACAGAGCCGAGCGCGACACAATTGCAATTTGGTCACCCGCTTTTGCAGGAATAGCAACATAGCGTTCACCCGCAAAATAGGTTTCCATTCCTTGATTCGATGCAGGAAGCGATGGGCGATTCGACAGACTAAAGCCAGCCCCCCCAAGCTGATTAGCTTGTACGGAAGCCATGTATTTACGACCTTGGAGTGCACCTGCATCTTCGTTGAAAGCATCACGCTTAATCGCTGCAAGAATCGAGGTCAAATCGCCACCAAAGTTCGCAAGCCCCTCAGCATTGCGCCGTGCTGCATAGCCACCAAGAACTTGCCCACCAAACGTAGAGTCAGGGACGATCTCGACCCGCGCACGGAAAATTTCGCTTGATGCATCGACTTGCTTGAGATTGACTCGAATGTAGTCTCCGGTCGTCGTGTTGATTACGAAGAATACGGTTTCATTGATAGAGCGACTATCAAGATTGCTAAAGACTGGATCGAGCGAGGAATAGTCCGCCCGTGCTTCGAGGAAGAGAGGATAACCTATTGGATGGTCGCCGACAAACTCGGTTTGCAAAGCGGCCACATTTGGGTCAGCTTCTGCCACAAACGGATCACGGGTATACCGCTTGACAAATTTGTTATATGACGGGCGCAGGGGATCATTGAAGCGCTGCAGACGCGTGGGAATACCAACCGCGAAATCCTCAATAGGTGCCATGCGCCGTTTCGAGTAGTCTGCCGTCTTGATGTCGACACCTTTATCGAAGATGTCATAGACACGACCCTGTTGGAGTAATTTCTCCGGTATTGAATTTGATGCCGGCGTACGGTTGTCTGCACCATTGAGCGCAGGAATTGGCACATACGTGTAGCGTCCAATACTTTCAAACGGACCTTGATTTTTACCTGTTCCACCCCGGACGTAGCGCAATTGCTGCGTACCATCACCCATCACGAAGAAGGTCTCCTGGTTGACTGAATCAATCGGGTCACCGTTGACATCGTATTTGTACACTTTTGTCGTCACATTCGCCTCTGTGCGACCCCAGTAGTTACCACGAAGCGTATCGACACCACCATATCCGATACCAGTTGTACCTGCCAACAACCCTTTGGTATTCGGAGCATCGGGCAGACGAATAAGGAATCGCGCCGTATTGTCGTAGATCGAATTTGCTGCAATACTATACGTCGTCGAGGGGACTGGTCCGATTACTTCACCGTAAATAACAGCACCTGCCAGATCACTCGATGCTGGATTGTAGGTTTGATTGTTAAGAATCACATACGGACCTGTAATCACGTTTTGGTCGCTGCCGACAGTAGACGTTGCCGTATTGTTGGCAACAAAGCAGCGCGCCATCACGAGCTTGAGATCATAGTTATCCGAGTAAACAACCGCTCCACTGTACGCTTGCTGATTTTGGAAGCGCACGCGATTGAAAAATACCGAATCAACACGCCCAGCACGCGCAGCCACTATTTGATCAAGAATGTAAATAGCTCCACCAAGACCCGTACCATTTTCCTGCAACACCGGACCACCAATGGGAGCATCTGGGCCACTTCCTGCGCCTGTACCCGGATGAGTGATTGTAATATTACCTTGCTGCGTCCATCCATTACCCATACGATTCGGATTCGGCACCGAGCGATTATCCAAGAATCGCGTCAGCATCCGAACATGAGCTGGTATCGTTTCGTTCGGATCGAACGTAAAGGGTGGATTGTAGGACGTATAGCCCGTAATAAAGGCTGGATTGGATCCATAGCTGACTTGGTCGAGGTCAGTCACAAAAACACGCTGATAGATTCCGCCGACAGGCGTCCCCGCACCGGATGGCTTTGGATTGATCAGAGCAATTGCACCACCATTGCCCCATTGTGCAAGATTGCCGCGGAATTCGCATGCTTTCGTCGTTTGTAATTCGCCATTGAGCACATACAGAGCACCACCACCCCGGATACTACCACGGCGCGCACTATCCACACCCTCACCAACGCGGTTATTGTCGAAAATGCACCGTACTTGACGGATGTAGTTGTACTCCGGTTGGTTCATAGCACTGCGGAAGTGCGCTGCAACAGCACCCCCCGAATACCCAGCCGTGTTACTCGAAAATTCTACCATGTGCGCACTGGTATAACCAAGCAATTGCCCAGCAACAACACCACCAGCACCGTATAGCAAGTAGTTCCGGCGAGTAAAGATTGCACCACCATCATACTTGGCAGTATTGTTTTGCAACTTGATATTATATCCCAAGTTTCGCACTTGAATGTTCTGCGCTTCCGAACCTCCAATGTGCGGCGACGGCTGCGGATCATACCCAACGTTTTCGGCAACATAGATCGCTCCACCACGCGCCGAATTATTGTTGGTCATGTGCATCGGAACAGGCATTTGGGTACCTCCACGCAGAACTAATCGCCCAGCGATTGGCGACATATAGATCGCACCACCCTGACTGATCGCGGCTGCGTTGTAATCGACCACAAATGGCGTTTCGGTCATGTTGGACCGATACCGCCCGGTAGTAACAAGGCTTGTGTAGCCCGTGACATACAGCGCACCACCTCGCGCACCGTTCGTACCTGAAACTTGCTGGTAATTGGTTACTTTATTACCATCGAAAATCACGTAATCATATCCTTGGTAGTCATTGACTCCCAACCCTACATGAATACCCCAACGCCCAGAAATATATACTGCACCACCGAACGCATCATTTTTGTACGCTTTATTCGGATTGGTTTCTACTGGGGCCGGGTTTTGTTCATCGTCACGCACAATGATAAATGTACCATTCTGCGTCACTACTGTATCAGTACGGATTGCTGCGTTGGCGACACGATTTTGAGCAAATGTCAATTGCCGAATTCGCCCAAGGTAGATTGCCAGCCGCCCATCATCCAGAGATTGACGGTACGTATCCTGCAGCTCATTAATCGTACCGTCATAGAGATTATCATGCGCGCGAACATAGTTCGTACTGTTAGAGGCATTGTCACTGCGCGGCGGAGGCAATAGCGTCGAGGTGTTCGCAGCATTATGCTCGAACAGATATTGATTAACAATATGACTTGGACGCGGCGGAGTCATCGCAGCGCCCACATCTGCTGGTAAGTACGAAGCGGGCAAACTATTATATTGAGTTGCTCCCGTCCCTGTCGTAATGGATGGATAGAATGCATTCGTTGCATCAAGCGGCGCTTGAAGAAATTGCAGCGCACCACCATGATAGCGAGCAGTATTTCGCGTAAAGTTGCAGTTAATAAGCCATGTCCGAGACGATAACACAGATAAGGCACCGCCAGACCCCTGCGTCATTGCAACCAACTGACCATTGACCGAGGCTGGGTTACCCACATCTCCAGCGGCAGCTTGCTGGTAAATGTTCACCCGATCAACTGTGGTGTCCTTGCGGAAATTATCGAAATCGCAGTCACGGAAGAATGCCGCTCGCGCCCCTGGTAAAACGATGATGTGGCCCCACTCGCGCGCCAGATTTGTCCCAACGCCAACAAATCGAATTCGATCCCGCCCTGGACCACCAATACTTGGATCTTGATTATTGAACCGTCGCCACGACTGCGTCCGGATAAGTGGATCAAGGGACGGATTTTCAAGCCGTGCTGTGATCCACATGACGGCATATTCAAACGACACAACAAATTTGGTGTTGTAGTAGGTATTTGAACCTATGACTGTGGGGTTGTTATAAGTATAGAGCTGTCCACTGGGCGGTATTGGTGTACCAGACGGATTAACCGCCGTGGGCCATCGCACGTACACTGCACCTTGCGCGTTGTAGGGGAGCGGTGGTAAGTTTTCGATCCGCCGAGTAAGAGTATCGAGAACAACGTTGTACGTAATATCATACTTCTGCGAATGGATCGTCGGCTCGATTTGAGTTGTCGTAGCGACAACCGACGGGTGAAGGAAGTATGCAGGGTCGGAATAGTCGTAGCATGTACCGCCGCCCGGCCGCGGGATTGTCTGGTAGTTGGGCGGATTGGTAAAGTTATAGGACGCACGCGCGCGCCCATCGGCGATGATCCGACCACCCGTCGAATCAATGATCCGACCATTTGGCAAGAACTCTACTCGCGTTCCCGGCTCAATAATGAGCGTTCCCGCGATAATGTAGTTCCCGCTGATGCGGTAGAGCGTATCGCGCACAAAAATGCGAACATCATTTGTAGCGACGCGCCCAGAAACTTCGCGTACCGGCAATTGAGCAAGCGTAGTGCCTGCCGCAAGCATCGCAACGAGCGCAACCAGCGCGCTCACTCGAAACCAACGTAGCATACGACCTCCGAGAGTGTAAAACGTTACTATTGTCATGTTTTGTCTATTCTTCGATTGCACTTGTTTTGTTACCAGTGTCACGAAAAGCCAACACGTACTTAATCAGCGCCTACTGTCTACGACTTTCAGACGGCGCGCTCAGTAATCAACAATCGTGCCAAGCCGAACAAGGCCGGCTTTCGCATCCGGCGCATATTCAGACAATTCGAATTCCGCCAGCAACGCCTTGTATAAGCGTATCGCTTGCTCGGTTTTTCCTACTTTCTCGTAACACTCGGCTGCAAAAAGCGTGTATTTATCCTTCGCACCGAGCGACTCAGCATCGGACAAGATACTCTCATAAAGCCGAGCAGCTTCCTCGAAATTTTTACGATTTTCCTGACACGCTGCAAGTCCTGCAATTGCTCCAACTCGCACCAGAAGCGACGCAGAGTTTTCTGCTTGCTCGAAGTACCGTTCAGCATCATCGTACTTGTTGCGTTCAAGGAAAATTTGCCCAGCGTAGAGCGCTGCCGTCTTCCCGGCAGAAGTTCCGCTGTACATATCGGCGATTGCAAGCAACCCTTGAACCGGTTCACCACGAACCGTCTTTTTCGGATCCCCATTGAGCGCGACATCGTATTGCTGCGCTTCAAGATAGGGCATCACACGGCTGAGCACTATACTTGCTTCGTTTTCGCGATCCTGCTGGGCAGAATGCCATACAGCATACGCTCCGATCGCCACAGCAACCACTGCTACTGCGATTGCACCATATCGTACGCGCGCATCGCTCCACATCTGCTCAAGCCACGGTGGCAGTGACGACGGAGATAACGATGCCTGCTGCTCGACAGCCGACTCTTGAACCGGTGTTGTGACCTCAGACATACTCAAACGGTAACGTCAAACGAAATGCGCCGCTACAGGGCGACAATGCTGCGTGCAGGCTCGCGCGCCCGGAGGGACTCGAACCCCCAACCTTTGGAACCGGAATCCAATGCTCTATCCATTAAGCTACGGGCGCAGCGTTCCGCATCGCAAATATACAGCACCTCTTAATCGAGAAATACGAATCTGCATAAAAAAAAATCTG
>JAOAEV010000115.1 GCA_026416585.1 Chlorobiota bacterium
ATGTTGCCGGCAGGTGTGTACACGGTGATTGTGCGGCAGGGTGAGATGGTCGCACGGCAGACGGTGACGGTGGTTCGGTAATCGCCGGCGCCAGAACAGCTTCCGCTGCAGGGGCAACCAATCAAGGTTGCCCCTGCATGCGTTTGGAGAGATCCAATGCTGGTGATAATGCTTCAGGTGGGTTGGGTGTGCTTGCTTGTATGCTTTATACCCCTTCCGATGGCGTGTATATTTGCACCGGCTTGGTTGCCTCGACGAACATTTTGATGTACACCGTTCGCCTGCCCAACTTCGAAGGTCCACTCGAACTGCTACTGTATTTTGTCAAGCGAGACGAGCTGGATATTCACGATATTCCCATCGCGCATATCACTGAGGAGTTCTTGGCATATGTGCGGCTTATGGAGTTGCTCGACTTGGAACTTGCAGGTGAGTTCTTGGTGATGGCGGCAACCCTAATGCAAATCAAAGCGCGTATGCTCCTTCCACGCCCGACGTCCGGCGACGGTACCGAAACTGCCGATGATCCACGGACTGAGCTTGTTCGCCAGTTGATCGAGTACAGTCGCTACAGCGACATTGCTGACGAACTCAGTACACGATACGAGCAACAGCGCTATGTCTTCTACCGGCGCTTTTTGGCGACGCAGCCACCGGCGGCCGAGACCGAATACCGCAATGCCACACTCTTCGACTTGCTTGGGGCGCTTTATCGGACCTTAAACCGTACTGAGAACGAGCCAGTATTTCATCAGCTGCAGCGTGAGCAGTACAGCGTCGAAGAACAGGCATCTGCGCTCGTTAATGCGCTGCGTCTCCACTCGGTTTTGCATTTCGGTCAATTCACTCGGGGGCGATCGCGGGCATTTGTCGTCGCAACGTTTTTAGCCCTGCTGGAGCTGTGCAAGAGTGGGGCACTGTATCTCCGCCAGGACGGTGAGGATATCATCGTCGAAGCATCGCAGATTCAACAACCGGAACCGATAGAATCATGAAGCTTCCCTTTTCCCTTCCCTTCGAGGATCTCTCGCGTCAGCGGCAATGCCGTATTGTGGAGGCGATCATTTTTGCTAGCGATCAACCGGTCATGCTTGAGCAATTCCGTGCAGCGCTCGATATTGCCAATCCCGAGCAGCTGGCAGAACTGATTGGTGATCGCATTACAGAAATCAATGCTGAGTTAGAAGCGACCGACCGTCCGTATCGCATCGTCTCGATTGCTGGAGGGTGGCAATTTTCAACTCTGCCGGACTATGGTGCGATGGTTGCCGAATTTTTCCAGCGCAAAGAACAACGCCGCTTTTCGCGCGCAGCGCTCGAAGTACTTGCAATTATTGCCTACAAACAGCCCGTGACAAAAAGTGAAATTGACGCTATCCGTGGAGTCAACTCTGCCGAGACAATTGCCACACTGCTCGAACGTAACTTGATCACTATTGCGGGACGGAGCGCGTCGCTTGGCAAACCACTGCTGTACGCAACAACAGAGCAATTTTTGCAGACATTTGGATTGGGATCACTGGCGGATTTACCCAAGCCACGCGAAATTGACGAGCTATTCCGCAGCCGTGCTGAAGAATTTGCACGCCAAATGAATCAAGTGCCGACAGGAGGTGCACGCCGCATGCTCGATGTGCTCGATCAGTTTCTGCGTCCCGCTACCGATGCACCACATCCTGACAGTGAACCGTCTGCAGATAACCACACGTGATGAACCCATTACTGGTAGCCGCACTGTTGCTTGTTGGCGGAGTGATCGGCTGGCAAGTGCTTGTTGCAATGAGCCGTGCACTGCAGCGCCGTGAACATCGACTGCTACCGCGATTGCTCCGTGTTATTGGACGTGCCGTCTTGCTCGTCACTGTTCTTGGTGCAGGCTTGGTACTTCTGCCAATGCTTGGGATGTCGCAGCGTTGGCAGGAAACAGTTGGGATCGTCGGCGGAACGCTCGTTGCAGCAGTAGTCGTGGCGCGCCTGCTGCGCGAACTCCTCCAATCTGGTCTCCATCGAGAGCGCGCATCTCCGCTGGCAGCGTCGCTGCTGCATAACATTGTATATGTTGGGGTCTATACGATCGCCATAGCGGTGATACTGGCTGCACTGGGCGTCAATATTACCGCTATGGTTGCTGCCATCGGCGCCAGCGGTTTGATCATTGGTTTGGCGTTGCAAGAGACGCTCGCGAATTTTTTTGCAGGTCTCTACATCCTGCTGACAGGGAAAGTCAAAGTTGGTGACTACGTGCAATTCGATACATTCGAGGGGACAGTCGAAGATGTGACGTGGCGAACCACGCTGATTCGTCGAGCAAACAATGCCGAGCTGATCGTACCTAATCAACGCTTGAGCACGTCAGTACTGACAGTCTTTCGCGCTGAGGTATCACCGGTAATGGTACGGTTAGAATTTTTGCTCGAACCGTCAACGGATCTAGAGCATGCCGAGCGTGTCGTCCTTGACGCAATCGGTGCGCTGCTATCGGCTGATCGTGCGGAAGGGTTGTGTGCAGAGCCTTTCCCAGTGGTTCGGTTTGGCGAAACAACAGCGCGAGGAGTACAAATGTTTGTCTGGATTGCAGCGCAGGGAGTCCAACATCTTTTTGCTGTACGTTCGCATACGATGCGGGCCACAGTCCATGCCCTCGTGCAGTCGGGAATCCAGCTCGTCGTTCTGCGGCAGTAGTTTTGCGTTGTGTTTCTGCGTTATCAACAGCACTGTGTCTCATGGCAAAAGCAATTACTCCGCGCAGCACTGACTATGCTGAATGGTACAACGACCTGGTTATCCAAAGCGGATTGGCGGACTATTCTGCTGTTCGCGGCTGCATGATTATCAAACCGCTCGGATATGCGCTCTGGGAAAATATGCGTGCGGTGCTCGATCGTATGTTCAAGGAAACAGGACATGTCAACGCGTATTTTCCACTATTCATCCCGAAAAGCTTCCTCAGCCGTGAGGCACAGCACGTCGAGGGGTTCGCAAAAGAATGTGCCGTCGTCACACATCACCGGCTCAAGCTTGCTGACGATGGCAGTGGTGTTGTTGTCGATCCGGATGCCAAACTCGAAGAAGAACTCATTGTTCGTCCAACGTCCGAGACAATTATTTGGCATACCTACCGCGATTGGATTCAGAGCTATCGCGATCTGCCACTGCTCATCAATCAGTGGGCAAATGTGGTGCGGTGGGAGATGCGAACGCGGCCATTTTTGCGTACAGCGGAATTTTTGTGGCAGGAGGGTCATACTGCTCATGCAACCCGAGAGGATGCGATCGCAGAGGCAGAACGAATGCTCGACGTTTACGCTCGCTTTGCCGAAGAGTACATGGCAATGCCGGTTGTCCGCGGCATCAAAACGCCATCCGAACGCTTTGCCGGTGCTGAGGAAACCTACTGTATTGAAGCGCTAATGCAAGATGGCAAAGCGCTGCAGGCAGGAACCTCACATTTCCTTGGTCAAAACTTTGCGAAAGCTTTCGATGTAACGTTTCTTGATCGTCACAATCAACGTCAGCATGTGTGGGCAACCTCGTGGGGTGTTTCTACGCGGCTCATCGGTGCGCTGGTGATGATGCATTCAGACGATGATGGCTTGGTCCTGCCACCACGCTTAGCGCCACTGCAGGTGGTGATTGTCACGATCCCGACTGTAGAGGAACCGCAGATGACGATAGCACGTGAGCTGGCGGAGCAGCTCCGGAGCATTGGTGTAAGTGTCCAGGTAGATACCGACGAGACGAAGCGGGCAGGGTTCAAGTTCGCTGAGTATGAACTGCGTGGCGTACCAGTCCGCATTGCAATTGGGAAGCGAGATATCGAATCCGATACCGTCGAAATCGCTCGCCGTGACACAAAGGAGAAAATGACTGTTTCACGTGCAGCGGCTATCGAACATGTGCGTCGGTTGCTCGAGAATATTCAACAGGACCTTTTCCAGCGTGCACAGCGATTTGTAGCCGACAATACACACACCGTGGAAACATTTGAGGAGTTTCAACGTGTGCTCGACGAGCGTGGTGGATTCATCGTGGCACACTGGGACGGTACTGCCGAAACGGAAGCTCGCATCAAAGAATTGACGAAAGCGACAATTCGATG
>JAOAEV010000090.1 GCA_026416585.1 Chlorobiota bacterium
TAGTGGGCGTAGTGCCGTGTTGCGTAGCGCGGTGCACTAATCGCTTTCTCGAACCAGTCTTCCGCTTCGTCGAAATGGCGGAGTTCCATCAAGTACACACCAATATCGTTATACGGATTGCCGTAGCCAGGATCAAGTCCAATAGCGTGTAAACATTCGGCAATGGCATCGGTGTATTTTCCCATAAACGAATACGCCCATCCCAAAAAGGTGTGCGCCTCAGGGGTTGGATGTACACGAATGCTTTCGCGGTACAGCTCGATAGCATCTTCCAGGCGACCGTCGCGATGTAGGCGGTAGGCTTGATGGCAGATCTCGATCGCACGCACTTGTTCTGCTTCGGTTGGCAAACGATGCTCCATTGAATAATCGGTGTGTTGTTCGACACAGATGAGAACATTGCGGAGCATCCATTCTCGCATGGAGATTCCCTTCCAATACTTGCTCGTCCGGTGAGCACTACAGCATCCGCTGTCGCACGCATCGCGCTGCCCTTCCGTTGGTCAGTCAAAAAATGTCCACGCGACGCTCAGCGTAATATGTCGGTCAAACTGCGGAAAAGTTGAGAGCGTCGCATAGTAGGAGGAGATCACATTCCCCATTGCAAGCTTGACAACAGCGTTTCCCAATTCTGCTGCGAGCGCAATCGTGATACCGTCGTACGACATCGGGAGCACACCATCGCCTGGCACAAACGACCACATCTGCGGCACATAACGATCGGCACGAACACGAGTGCGACCGCGCACGAATAGCTCGCCAAGCAGACGATTTCTCCCCAATCGATACTGGTACCGCACAGAAAGCGACGCATAGAGCAGTGGCACTCTCTGCGAACCAACGAAATGGAACACGACGACCGGCACGATGTGAACATTGGTCACTCTCAGTGCGGACTCGAGGGTGGCACCTGTTTCGAGCGTGGCAGTTGTTTGATTTGTCTGCGTCACAGCCACAATCGTATCTCCACGCACAAGAGGCGATGCGACGATTGCATCGGTGCGTCGTCGCACATATGCGGAAGCGTCAATCGCAACTGTGGAATCCCCGCCGCGTACACGCAGCATTGCAAGGTGCGTTCGCTCCGGCAAAACATTTCCTTCTACCTGCGCGGGCATACGCACGCTCGACGCAAGATCGAGCGATACCGCAACGCCTTGGAAATCGACATCGAGACCACTACCGATGATGGGAGACAGTTGACCGCGTTGCACAAGTGCACGCCCTCCCCCACGAACACTAACATGCGCTCCTGCATTCCAGCGCATATACCCGAACGGCACAAGCTGCCACCGATCGAGGGCGGCGGTGTAATCGGACTGCGTTCCATGATCGAGAGAGCTTTCGATGCCAACAATCGTCGCAAGCGACGAATCGAAGCGACGCTCCCACCGTGCGTTCGCTGTCAGCGTTCGTGTTATCCACCGAACCTGTGTATTACTATCGCTGAAGACTGCAAGCAGCGGCGAACGGTCAATGTTCCACTCCTCAGTAACGGCTGCAAGGCTGGCTGTCAACACCGTGTGTTCGTCGAGGCGATTAGTTAGTAACGCCTGCACATCGTGACGAAACAACCGCTGATTGAGCCGCGCATATTGGACAATCGCTGTACGCTCATTGGTCGGATCATCCGATAGCGCTGTGTTGACACCACCATTGCTTCCGAATCCCCAATTGGTAAAGCGATGGACAAAGGAGATATTCACACGCGGCGAGAGATTCCACCGCAGGAGCGCTCGTGTATTCCACGCATCGAGCCATTGATTATCGTAGCGACCTGGTCCCGTGAGGCGACGAAAGCCGAGCGTTGCATTGACATTGGGTGCGACATTCTGCGAGAGCACACCATCGGTAGCAATAAAATCGTACGCCGATTGGCAGTACCACACCCGGGTGTAGAGCGTACCGACGTCGTACCACGGCTGTTGAACCCAGTACGCTGTACCACCATTCGAACCAGCGAGCACGGCAGCATCGGCACCGACGAGAGCATCGAACCGCTCCATGAATTCGGGCATGACCATGGCAAGTGGGAACACCCCGGTAGCACTGCTGGCAGCACTGATCCCATCGGCGACGACTCTGCCATCGCGCGGTCTCTCGCCGAAGAGCAACGGTTGATTCCAGTCCCCGATCGAACCAGTCGAGAGAATGTACGCTGGCAATCGCCACTCCACAGCATCCTCGAGCGTGCGGTACGGAATACTTGCAATGCTTGCTCGGGTCAGCGAGCGGTACGGTACCACAGTGCCGAGTACACTGATAGCACCGTGATATGGCATCGGTAGAACGAGCGAGTCCGATGCTGTCGAGTCCGGTTGGCTTGCATGCAGCTCGATGGCAATCATGCACGTCACGAGCAGTGAGGTAACACGGAGAGCTTTAGTTCGCAATGCCATGAGTTGCTGCATGATCGAGATCACTGCTCAAACCAAGTTCGATCCACCACAGCCGACCCCGCAGGAGCTGTTTGACATGTTGCTCAGCAATCGAATCGAGATGAGAGGTGCGGTTATCGGAAATCAGAGACCGCGGAACCTGGAAGCATTGCCGAATCCATCGAAACCCCTTCGGGATGCTGTCATGTTGCAGTGCAAGTGCAATGCGTTCATATGTGCGGAATTCGACGACGCTCCACCCGTAGCGATTGAGTTCTGTCGCAAGCTGCCGCTGTACGTGTCGGTAGAGCTGCGTAGCTCGTTCACAGGTGGTGTTGCTCGTATCGAGCCGCACGCGAGCAGCGGCGATGCAGCTGTCGCACACAGCAGCAAAAACGAGCCATTCGCCCAGTGTTGGTTTATATGCCTGCGCATCGCTTGCATGGAGAACACGCTCCGACAGTGGCGGTGGGCTGTCGCCACTGCGCGTCGTGATCATAAGGGGGTGGAGCGTTTGTCGCAGCACGAGCAACAGCACAAGTGTACCTGCCAACATCAGCAGCATTACAACTGCCATCGCATTTCGGAAATAACCTCTCCCAATTCCCCACCAGCGCACGCGTTCACCTTCAAGCAGGTTCGTCAACGGATGCATCAGCAAAGAGCGCTTCGACGAACGCAATGGGCTCGAACCGCTGCAAATCCCCAATACCTTCGCCGACGCCGATATACCGCACTGGTAGGTGCATTCGCTCCGCAATCGCTAACACGACACCTCCTTTCGCAGTGCCGTCAAGCTTGGTCACAATCAGCCCGGTTAGTGGCGCCACCTTGGCAAATTCACGCGCTTGAACGAGCGCATTTTGTCCCGTTGTCGCATCGAGGACTAACCATACATCGTGTGGCGCATCTGGGATGACCTTTTTGAGCACACGCGAAATTTTTTCGAGCTCCTGCATCAATCCGCCTTTGGTATGGAGACGCCCGGCAGTGTCAATAATGCAAACGTCCTTATTGCGAGCCACCGCTGCCTTGAGTGTATCGAAGGCAACAGCAGCAGGATCGGCACCTCGATGCTGCTGAACAATCTCGACGCCAGCACGCTCTGCCCACGTCGCAAGCTGTTCATTCGCTGCTGCGCGGAATGTGTCAGCTGCACCGATGATGACACTCTTTCCCTCGCGTTGGAAATTGTGCGCAAGCTTGCCAACAGTGGTGGTCTTGCCAACACCATTGACACCAACGATGAGCACAACGTAGGGTTTTGGTAGCTCATCACGTGACGCCGGTGCATCCACCGCGGCAAGCAAAAGCTCGGCAATTTCTGCTTTGATGGCATCGAGAACAGCATCGGGGTCATCGGTCGCGATATGTTTGGCGCGCCGGCGGAGTCCATCGAGAATGCGTTCAGTCGTTTCAACGCCAACATCTGCCAATAACAATGCTTCTTCCAAGTCGGCCAGCATTGCCTCGTCAAGCGTCCGCCCACGGAGAAGTTTACCGAGTCGCCCAAAAATCGCAGAACGCGTTTTTGCCAGACCTTGACTTAAGCGATCGAGCGAAAGCGCATCGCTGACTTTCTGCGCTGCGGAGCGAACTTTCGCTTTGAGACTATCGAATAAACCCACTGCGTATCTAAAGCGATTAGTTGGACAAGTTCCTTCGACGAACCAGTTGCCGAAGACGTGCAGCGTAAATGATAAGGGACCATGCAAGCAACATGGTACTGCCGACAGCTAACCACTGGAGAACCGCCCCGGGAACGCCGATGATTGCTGCGAGCAATACGATGCCAATCCCTGTCGCTGCTACTTTGCCGACCGGCAACGACGGTGGAACTCTGCCGACTCGACGAGCAAGCACTGCTCCGGCAACAACAATGAGCACATCACGTCCCACGATGGCAGCTACATACCAAACAGGCAGCACTTGACGGAGCATGAGAGTGAGTCCGACTGCCGCTGCCAGAACTTTATCAGCCACTGGGTCGAGAACACGCCCCAGCTCAGAATCCGCACCGGCGCGTCGTGCAATAAAACCATCGAGCGCATCACTGACCAGTGCGGCCATACCGAGTGCAATCGCAAGGGTGCGACGATCGGTGCTAATCGCCCACACCAGCGGCACTGCTATCAGCAGGCGTGTTGCGGAAAGAATGTTTGGGAGATGACGCATGTGCATTCGTTGGTGTGGTGCGTGCACAAAACCACGCGACCGTCTGGCGAATACCCTCCGCAAGCGTTGTCAGTGGTCGCCAGCCTGTTGCTTGGTGCAGTGCCACCGGTGAAAGTGCAATGTGTGCTTGCTCACTCCGCGGAGGACCGAATACCGGCGCTGGTTCAACACCGACAGCATGTGCAACTTCTCGATAGATCTCGAGCACACTCCGCTCGATGCCCGTGCCGACGTTGAAGGTTCCAACAACCGGCGAATTCAGCAGCAGAGTGTTCAGCTCAGCGACATCGCCGACGAATACGTAGTCGCGTGTATGGGTGCCATCGCCGAAAATCGTCGGCTGCTCTCCTCGACAGAGTTTCGCCGCACAGACAGCAACTAAATTGCCTTCACCATAGACACGCTGTCGTGGGCCGTACACGTTCCCATAGCGGAGAGTAACTATTTCCATCGCTGGATAGCGTGCAGACATCGTGGCGATGAATTGTTCAGCAGCCAACTTCGATGCACCGTATGGATCGAGCGGTGCAAGAGGATGTGTTTCAGCATATGGCAGTTCATCGCTTTCGGCATAGAGGACGCCCGTTGACGCAAAAATGAACCGACGTACACCACATTCAGCGGCAGCGTGGAAAAGACTAACTGTTCCCGCAACGTTGACCGACGCATACTCGACCGGCTCGCGATACGATTCAGGGACGCTCACGAGTGCGGCATGGTGATTGACTGCGTCAAAGTTCTCGGAGATAAAGAAATCTTTGATGTGGTGGTCGCGGATATCAGCCTCGACGAATCGCACACCTGCGGGGATATTCTCGCGAGAACCACTGACGAGAGTATCAAGCACAACAACCTCGTGCCCAGCATCACGATATGCTTCAGCAATGTGTGATCCAATAAAGCCGGCTCCACCGGTGACCAGTATTTTCACGAGCCTTCCTCCAAAAGGTGCTGCGTCCGGAGCGCACGCGTACCGATGTCCGTGCGGTAGTAGATGTTCTCGAATCGAAGACATTCTACAGCACGGTAGCATTGCTTGATTGCTTCTGCTAAAGTTGCCGCATGTGATGTCACATCGAGCACCCGCCCACCAGCGGTGATAAGCCGTCCATCAGCACCAAGTGCAGTACCTGCATGATACACGCGAGCGTATTGCTGTGCCTGTTCGATACCACTGATCGGAAAGCCACTCTCATAGGAGCCAGGATAGCCTTTGCTTGCCAGCACTACCGTACAACTCCATCCTGCAGCAGTCGCTTCGATGGCTGTGCGATCCAATCGTCCGCGTGCTGCGCTGTAGAGCAGCCGCGCAACGTCGCCGCGAAAAACTTCTAAAACCGACTGTGTTTCGGGATCTCCGAAGCGAGCGTTGTATTCGACTACGTAGGGCTTGCCCTCAGCAATCATCAACCCGACATAGAGACATCCGACAAATGGTGCATTCTCGGTGATCATGCCTTGCAACGTCGGCGCAACGATGCTGCGTTCGATCTCTGCCAGGAGATCGGCAGTAACAATCGGTGCTGGTGCATACGCGCCCATACCGCCGGTATTCGGACCGCGATCGCCGTCATAGAGCCGCTTGTGATCTTGAGCTGGTGCAAGTAAAACGTAATCGGTCCCATCACAGATAGCGAACACCGACGCTTCTTCTCCCCAGAGAAATTCTTCAACAACGATGCGTTTCCCAGCATCACCGAAGCTACCACTGAACATCCGCTCAATTGCCGATACTGCTTCCCGGCGTGTACTGGCAATGATGACACCTTTACCCGCTGCCAAACCATCTGCTTTGATGACAACAGGCACCTCGCACGAGTCAATATACTGACGAGCTTCATCGACTTCATCTATGGTGAAGCTTTTCCATCGCGCTGTCGGAATGCTGTAGCGTTCCATAAAGCGCTTGGCATACCACTTCGATGATTCCAATCGAGCAGCTGCTTGGGATGGTCCAAAGACAGGTATTTCTTCCAATCGCAATGCATCGGCGATACCGGCTGCAAGTGGCGCTTCCGGTCCAACGACAACAAGGTCAATCTCGCTTTCGCGGCAGAAAGCAATCAACGATTCAGCATCAAGCGGGTTGTCGAAGCCGGTAGGTTGCGCATGCTGAAAAATGCCGGGATTGCCCGGCACTGCCCATAGCAATGGTTTCGACGGCGACTCAGCGAGTGCACGGACAAGAGCATGTTCGCGTCCCCCAGAACCAATTACAACGACACGCATAGCTACTGACTAAAATGGTACATCGTCACTGGAACCGAATTCGTTGTCCTTGAACGGATCGCTCATCGGCGTTATAGAGATCGGTTCAATTTTCCACACATCCAAGCTGGTGAAGTATATCGGCTGACCATCGCGCCCCTGTACTTCACGGCCGCTAATCGAGAAAACCACTTTCATTTCCGCGCCTGCAGCATAGCCATCGATAAGGGAGCACCGATCTTGCTTGAGTGTGAATTTGACCATCTGCACATACATACCATCTTGAATACTCAGAACAAATTCGCGCTTGCGAAACTTTTCTGTTACCTGTTGCTCGGGAAAAACCTTATAGAGCGTACCGACTGCTTCGTAGGGCATAGTACATACCGTGTTAGTCTTGTGGAATCCATTGTTCGAGCAAAAGCGGAAATTGGGTCAGGGCATCATCGAGTCGTTCGGTGGAGCGCACACCAGCGGTTGCCAGCGTGGGGCGACCGCCACCTTTGCCTCCAAGCTGTTCCGCCACACGTGCAACAAGTTTGCCAGCATGGTAGCGTGCTGCCAAATCATCGGTGACGATGCACACCATCTGCACTTTGTCATTAATCGTTGCTGCAAGCAGACCGATACCACTGTGTTTCATTTGCTGGCGGACTGCTTCGGCAATTGTGCGGAGGTGTTCGACATCGGACGCCTCGATCTGGGCAGAGATAACGCGAATACCACCGACCATTGCTGCATGGGACAACAGCTGCGGCACCAACGTTGAAAGCATCCGATCAAGCCGCACTTTTTCCAATTCGCGCTCGAGGGTCCGCAAGCGTTCGGTAAGATCTGCTTCGTGCGCTGAGAGCTGAGCAATTCGCTGGCGCAAGTGCTCAATGTGCTCGGCAAGTCCACGTCCAGTGACCGCTTCGATACGCCGCACCCCAGCAGCAATAGCCGATTCATCGGTGAGCGCAAACAGCCCGATTTCACTGGTATTGCGCACATGGGTACCGCCGCAGAATTCTGCCGAAAATGTCTCGTCCACAATCACTACGCGAACAATATCGCCGTATTTGTCACCAAAAAACATCTTCACCCCTGGGACACGGCGTGCTTCTTCGATTGGCAAGACACGTGTTTCGACGGGTATGCGTTCGAGAATTTTTTCGTTGACGATACGTTCAATTTCTGCACGCTCGTCGGATGTGATTTTGGAAAAATGGGAAAAGTCGAACCGGAGCCGATCGGGTGCCACCAGCGAGCCGCTTTGCTTGACATGTTCACCGAGGACGCGCCGGAGTGCTTCGTGCACCAGGTGTGTGGCTGTATGATTGCGCTGGATACTCCATCGTCGGTCAGCATCGACACGGGCGACGACCGTTCGACCAACAAGCGACGGTGGCACTGGCTGGTCGCACACGTGAACAATTGCTGCACTGATTCGCTGGACATCTGTAACCCGGATGGTTATGTCACCAGCATCAATTGTACCTGTGTCACTGACCTGCCCACCAGATTCAACGTAGAACGGCGTTGTCGCAAGCACAATCGTCCGATCGTCAACAGATAGAACCCGGCTTTCACTTTCGAGTGTATCGTATCCGACAAACTGGCTTTCTCCATCGAGCGATCGCGTGATCACCTCAACGTGGTGACGTTTGTGTGCTTGACGGGAACGTTCGCGTTGCTGCGTCATACAACGATCGAAACCCGATCGATCTACCGCTAACCCCTCTTCACGCGCCATCAATTCCGTCAAATCGAGCGGAAAACCGAATGAGTCGTAGAGCAAGAAAGCATCTTCCCCCCGGATTGTCGTTTCTCCGCGTGCTTTTGTCTGTGCTGCAATGGCAGCGAATCGTTCTATTCCCCGGTCGAGTGTTGCCAAAAACATTTCTTCTTCTGCGTGGATGACACGCTCGATCGTGGCACGATGGTGGCGCAGCTCAGGGAACGGATCGCCCATAATCTCGGCGAGCGTCTCTACCAGCCGATAGAGTGTTGGTTCAGAGAAACCAAGATTGCGGCTATAACGCACAGCACGTCGGAGAATGCGACGGAGGACGTACCCACGCCCTTCGTTACCAGGCAATGCACCATCGGCAATCGCAAATGACAGTGCACGGATATGGTCCGCCATCACACGCATGGCAATACCAACCGCCGAGCCAAGGTTGTGCTCGTAGCGTTTACCGGATAACTCCTCGATTCGCGTAATGAGCGGCACGAAAAGGTCTGTGTCGTAGTTGGAGTCTTTCCCTTGCAAGACAGCGGTAATGCGCTCCAATCCCATCCCGGTATCCACATGTTTGCGCGGCAGTTCTTCGAGCGTGCCGTCGGCAGTACGATTGTACTGGATGAAAACGTTGTTCCAAATTTCAATGACATCCTGCGTTCCTGCATTGACCAACTCCCGACCGTTCGCGCGTGGTGTGCGGTCGTAGTGAATCTCCGTGCACGGACCACATGGACCAGTTTCCCCCATTTCCCAGAAGTTGTCCTTGTCCCCAAAGAGAAGGATATGCTCATCGGGCAAGTGCCGTTGCCACAGTGCAAATGATTCGTCGTCGGTGTGGTAAACAGTCGCGTAGAGGCGTTCCGGTGGCAATTTCCACACCTGTGTAAGGAGCTCCCACGCCCATGCAATCGCTTCGGCTTTGTAGTAGTCGCCAAACGACCAATTGCCGAGCATTTCGAAAAATGTGTGGTGATACGTGTCGTAGCCGACTTCCTCCAAGTCATTATGCTTGCCACTGACACGAATGCATTTCTGCGTGTTTGCTGCTCGCGTATAGTCGCGCGTCCCGACGCCAAGGAAGACGTCTTTGAATTGATTCATGCCCGCATTGGTAAACAGCAGCGTCGGATCACCATGCGGAATAACGGAACTCGATGGAACAATACGATGGCCACGTGCAGCGAAAAATTCCAGGAATGAACGTCGTATTTCGCTCGAGAGCATTACGTGATGCCCAAGTCAGTGTGGAACAGCAACTGCAGTATCGAAAAGGCGTGGCAGTGTTTCTTCCCACGCTGCACGCAGAGTGTCGAGCATCCATGCGCCGGCATGTTCGATAACCAGTTGCTCGCCGCCCGTTGAACCAAGTGGAATAGCAGGCACACCGGCATGCTGGAAGTGCTGCTCGAACTTCTCGACGCAATCAGGAGAGACACTAACGATAATACGCGATTGTGATTCGCTGAAGAGGTTGCCCAGGGTCGCTGGGAATGGCAAGTGGATGTGTGCTCCGACGCCACCCACAATCACTGCTTCCGCAAGCCCAACAGCAATACCGCCTTCTGCAGTATCATGTGCCGAGCGAACAAGACCCATGCGGATTGCCTCCAGCAATGCGCGCTGAAGTCGGGCTTCATTCATCGGATCGAACGGTGGCGCGCTCCCGAGCGGTTCCCCCGCAAGCATCACGACCAACTCACTGCCATCAAGCCGGTCGCTGTGCCAACCGAGCAGGTAAATACGGTCACCGTCTCTCTGAAAACCCGACGGCGTAATGTGATCGAGAGACTCGATAATCCCGAGCATACCGATCGTTGGGGTCGGGAAAATCGCGTGCGCCTGAGATTCATTGTAAAAGCTCACATTGCCACCTGTCACCGGCGTCCCGAGGATGCGGCACATTTCTCCCATGCCGAGTACTGCTTCGCGAAATTGCCAATACACTTCGGGGTCGTACGGATTGCCAAAATTCAAGCAATTGGTGATTGCGACCGGCTCGGCGCCAGCACAGACACAATTGCGCGCCGCTTCGGCGACGGCAATCATCGCACCTATCCGCGGATCGAGATAGACGTAACGGCTGTTACAATCGGTGGTAAGTGCCAGTGCTTTACCGGGCAATTCCTTGATACGCACTATTGCCGCATCAGATGAACACTCGATCGTGTTTGTACCGACGTGACGATCGTACTGCTCGTAAATCCAGCGTTTACACGCAATGGTTGGTCGAGCGAAAAGATCCAGCAACAACCGTTCAACATGATGGTGACGCGCTGCACGTTCAAATTCAGCTTGATCCAATGAGCGAGTCCGCTCGAAGTACGATGCTGGTGACCATTGGCGTTCATACACTGGCGCCCCACCACCGACGACGAGTGAACTGGCCGGTACACACGCGACGCACTCCCCGTGTCGCCAGAATCGCAGCATCCCGCCATCAGTAACGACACCGATGTGTACCAGTGGGACATCCCATTTACGGCAAATGGCTTCCGCGATAGCTTCTTTACCACGCTCGATAACAACAAGCATGCGCTCTTGCGACTCGCTCAGCAGAATTTCGTATGCACTCATATCCTGCTCGCGCAGGGGCACGCGATCGAGATTGATATCCATCCCGACACCACCTTTGGCGCTCATTTCGCTTGTTGAGCATGTTATTCCAGCAGCCCCCATATCCTGCATGCCAACAACACAACCAGCGTCTATCAACTCGAGCACGGCTTCGAGCAACAGTTTTTCCGCAAATGGATCACCTACCTGCACCGTCGGGCGCATTTCCTCGGTGTTTTCGTCAAACTCACGCGATGCAAGCAACGACGCCCCGTGAATACCATCACGACCAGTACTTGATCCCATGATCATGACGGGATTGCCCACACCCTGTGCAACTGACGAAACAATGCGATCGGTACGCACAAGACCAACTGCCATAGCATTGACGAGGGGATTGTCGTTATAGCACGAGTCGAAATAGACCTCTCCGCCGACCGTTGGCACACCGAACGAATTACCGTAATCGCCGATACCCCGCACAACACCGCGCACCAAGTACGCTGTTCGCGACAGCGTTGGATCACCAAATCGAAGTGAATTGAGTGCAGCAATTGGTCGTGCACCCATGGTGAAAATGTCACGGAGAATTCCGCCGACACCTGTTGCAGCACCTTGATATGGCTCGACAGCCGATGGGTGGTTATGCGATTCGATCTTGAACGCGACAGCATACCCCTCGCCGAGCGAAACAAGCCCTGCATTTTCTGCTCCAGCCTCCACCAAAAGCTGTTGCCCACTCCGGGGCAGCGTCTTGAGCATCAGCAGGGAGTTCTTGTACGAGCAATGCTCACTCCACATGACACTGAACATTCCCAACTCGGTGTAGGTCGGTATTCGACCGAGCAGCTCAAGGATACGAGCGTATTCGTCGCTGGTCAGCCCCAGCTCGATCGCCAATGTTTCAGTGACCGGAATTTCCGAGCAAGGTTCGGCTGTCGCGTGCGCGAGCGTTTGCGATTCCATCGAAAGAGAAAGTAACTTGGGTGCATGCATCCTTGAGAGCCTCTGCATGTATCGTGTTGTAGAGAGGCAAACAAGGCAGCGTTACAAAAATACCGTAGCATTCCTGTTAATAAGCGACAGCGCGGTCAAATTGCTCACGCGTCAGCAGCGGGATCGGATAGAGTCCATGTGCACGCAATTGAACATTGATTGGTGCAAGCACTTCACTGGCAAAGCGTTGAACCCACCGTCCCACATCAGCGATCCGGTCACTGTACTGCTTGATTAAGTGCAGCTGTTCATTGGTTGGTTCACCCGGATACGATGCAACGGCGCTGTACAGGTCAGCTAGTTTTTCACGGAGCTGCGGCTCGGTATCGGCAAACAGTGAAGCCTTTCGCGCAACCAGTGTGTAGTACATCGAATCGAGCTGCTCAGCACGTGTGCGTAGTGTGACCGCAAGATTTCCGCCGAGGCGTTCTGCTACAGTACGCAGTGAATCGCGCAGTGCCAGTATCTGCTCGACGATAAAAGCAGTTTCCTCGATTAGTCCATAGAGGTGCATTAACGCAGAAAAATTTGCCCGACGCTCAGCAAGTGTCAATCCTGAACTAGTGTCATGGCGAATAACCAGCGGTACTGTTACGATGCGATCACCTTTAGTGATACGCACAGTGTAGGTTCCCGGCAACACGATCGGCCCAAAGGAACCCCCACCAGGATTGAGCGAACGTGCCACGCGGGGTGGATTCATTCGCATACCCCATCCAATCCGGTTGATACCTTTTCGCTTGCTTGGGGGCACGGTTGCAATCAATTTACCGGTCGAGTCAAGCACCTCGACACGCAATTGACCAATCAGATGACGCGAACGCAGATAGTAGGCAAATTGAGCGTCGTCGCCTGGTGACGGTGCCACGTAATGATCCGAACCACTGAATTCCTGAAAGCCACTCTCAAACCGCTGCACTGTCGGACGAACTGGCAACACAACAATCTCACTGTCGAGCATCGCCGGACGAAGCGCACGCAGAGAAGTAATATCGTCAAGGATGTAAGCACCCCTACCATGTGTAGCGATGATCAAATCGTGCTGGAGTGGATGGATCTGAACGTCACGCACAGGTGTCGCAGGAATCGCTTTCATCCGCGCAAAGCTTTTGCCTCCGTCGAGCGAAACGAACAGTCCAAGCTCGGTACCGACAAACAACAAATTCGGATTGACAAGGTCTTGGCGAACCACATGAACAAAGCCGCGAACACTATCGGTCGAGAGACGATGCCACGTCCGCCCCGCATCGGTAGTGCGATAAACATAGGGGGTCATATCCCCCCGCGTGTGATTGTCGAAGGAAACAAAGCATGTTTGGGCATCATGCTGACTGGGTTCGACACAACTGATCCACGTTCCTTCAGGAATCGAGCGTGGCAATCGAGAGCAGAGATTTGTCCATGTTTTTCCACCATCTGTAGTCAGTTGAAGATTACCGTCGTCGGTACCGACCCAGATGATGCGTTCATTCAGCGGCGAATCAGCAATCGTGTAGATCGTACAGTGGTTTTCCGCGCTGGTGTTGTCACGCGTGACCCCGCCGCTTTCTTGTGGATCGTACTTTGTCGAGTCGTTCGTTGTCAGATCCGGTGACAGCCGCTGCCACGTTGCGCCGTGGTCAGTCGAACGATGGAGGTACTGCGAGCCGATGTAAAGGTAACGCGGATTTGCATTGCTGTTCACAATCGGTGTATTCCAATTGAAACGGAGTTTGGGTTCATGCGCTGCTGCACGGGGCTGAATCGAGCGTGTTTCATTGGTGCGGAGATTACGTCGAACTGCATCGCCTCCCTGCGACTCGAAATAGATGAACTCCGGTCGCACTCGATCGCGAACGACTGCAAATCCATCACCCCATCCCGTCGCTTGCCAATCGCAATTGGTGATTGCTCCACCGCGTATGCGGTGCGGCACCATCCACGAACCATTATCTTGTAACCCTCCCATGATGTTGTAAGGGTCCTCGAAATCGTAGCTGATGCGGTAGAACTGTGATAGGGGCAGATTCCGGAACATGCGCCAGCTTTGTCCCCTGTCCAAGCTTTCGTAAACGCCACCGTCAGTGCCAATGAGCAAATGCTGTGGATTGAGCGGGTCAATCCAGAGGGCATGGTGATCCGGATGGAGTGCTCCGCCGTAAGAAAATGCGTTGAACGTTTTACCGCCGTCATCGCTGATCGCAAGCTGAAATGTCAGCCGATAGACTCGTTCGGGATCGAACGGATCGATCGCCATTGCTGAAAAGTAAAACGGACGCGCTGTAACATTGACCGAGGAAGATCGCCGCTGCCACGTTTCGCCTCGATCAGTCGAACGGTAGAGAGCGCTTTCTTTAGCTTCAACCATTGCATACACAATCTGTGGCTGTGAGGGCGCAATCGCCAGCACAATGCGACCCAGATCCCCGCTGGGCAAGCCTGTACTTAGTTTCCGCCATGTCGTTCCGCCGTCAGTGGATTTATACAGTCCGCTCCCAGGTCCACCGGAAGAAAATGCGTACGCCTTGCGCCGAAACTGCCACATCGCTGCATAGACAATCCGAGGATCAGCTGGATCAACAATGACGTCGGCACAGCCGGTTTTATCGTCCACATACAGCACACGCTCGAACGTTCGTCCGCCATCAGTTGAGCGATACAGTCCGCGGTGCGGTGAATCGCTCCACAATGCACCAAGCGCTGCAACAAAGACACGATCTGGGTTATGTGTATCGAGAGCAATCTTTGCGATGCGTTCGACGCCATCGAATCCAACCTTCTTCCACGTTTTTCCACCATCGCTGGTGCGGAACAGTCCGCATCCAATGGAGACGCTATTGCGGACGTTCGCTTCGCCAGTTCCGACCCAGAGGACCGAATCGCCATGGCGTGGATCGAGTGATAACGCACCAATCGACAGGCATTCTTGCTTGTCGAAGATCGGCTCAAACGTCGTTCCGCCGTCACGCGATTTAAATACACCGCCCGCTGCAGAGCCAACGTAGATCACCAGTCGTCGATCGTTCGGATGCAGTGAGTCAACCGGCAGATATGTCGCTTCAATCGCTGTGATCCGCCCAGAACATGTCGCTGGACCAAGAGCGCGTGGTGTGAGGTTACCAAATACTGCAGGCGACAGTGATTGCGCAACTGCTGATACAGTTACGCCAAGCACTAACCATGCAAAGCGTGTCATCATCGTATCGCATCATTTGTTTTACTTGGCGGGAGCAGCAAACAACGTAGAATTGAGTGGTTCATCGAGCCGGTACTGCTCAATAATGATCGTTCCACTGGAGGTCTCGAGCACCATCGGAAGCATGACTCCTTCAATGCGTTGGTAATTGCCCAACGTTGCTGCCCACTGGACCGGCTCGCCACCAATCTCGATGTTTGCTGTGACTTTGACAAGCAAACCAAGATCGGGATCGAGGTAGTACATCCACACAGAGCCATCGTCATGGCGAGCACGAAGTTTGTAGCAATCAGAACCGTCGAGTTCTTCGGAACCAAGATATTCGAGCGAAGCTTGCTGCGACTGGTCGAGAAGGTCATTCCGCCACAAATACGCCATTGCACTCAGACGCCAGAGGGAACTTTTGTCGAGCGGCTGCGGCACCAGCGACTGCGTCCAGGGCTGAATGCTCCATCCAGCAGTTCCATCGGTCCAACTTGTGGCAACGATTCCAGGCTGCAGCACCAGTTCCGTGCGTACTTTTTTACCATCAAACCAAGCACGGAAACTGCGCTTCCACGAACCATCCGCGCTTGTCATTTTGCCGACGAGCGACACAGTCCCGACACGCTTCCACTTTTCGGCATCACCAATTGCACGAGTGTATGCAGAGACAATTGTTTGAACATTTTGTGCATAGAGGGCACATGCCCCAACCAACGCAATGAAAAGTGCACGCATCCTCATCGTCACATTTGGTTTGACAGCTTATCACACATTACTGCGCAGGTACGAACGCACAATAGAATTGTTCCATAGCTATTGCGCTCGTAGCCGGCCAGCGACAGTCAGAATACATTCGACGTAGTCACGGCTGTTGTTGTAATGGAACAGCGCTGCTTCTTGCTGGGTGCGATTGTTATTCCACCCATTCAATCGCAAATAATTAGCAACACTGGCAATGGCATCAGCAGTATCGAACAAATCAACCCGACCATCGCCATTACCATCGCATGCCCATTGGCGGTAGCTTGAGGGAATGAATTGTGGCAAACCGAACGCACCTGCCCACGAGCCATGCAACGCCAGAACGTCGAACGCGGAATCCCGCGCAATCTGCCAGAGTGCAACCAGCTGATCAAGTGCCCAGGTTGCTTTGCGACGAGACCGAACTTCGACCAACGAATCGAGCATCGCTAAGCGTTGCTCATCGGTGATTGTATCCCGGTAGGCACGTTGATTGGCTCGGATATTCTCTGGCTGATCCGCAGTTGCCAGCGTTGCATAGACGCTCCATACGTGATGGCGCCCGGTATAACGACCGAATTTTGTTTCCACCCATAGTACTGCGGTCACAATTTCGGGGGGTACATTGTAACGGCGCGCCGCAGAGTCAAGCGCAGCACGATATGTTTCCATGAACGATCTGCACGCAGCTATTGATGCATCGCTCCAGTTATGGGAATAATCCACTTTCCGGAGAAATCCCGTCACATTGATCGAGAGCATCTGCGGCAAAAAGGCAGTGTTCGAATGCCCAAATGCTGCTGCTAAGAATGCCGAATCAACGCCACGCTCGAGCAGGCGATACACAGTCGGTGCAAAACGCTCGTCAGATCCGGCGAGGATAGCACGCGCTTGCTCCATCCGAGCACGGACAAGTGGATCCAGCGTCGAGCAGCTCCCCCAAACAAGTAGTATTCCCACTACCAGCGGAACAGCAATGGCGTAGCGCTTACTCCTTCGTACCACCATTAGCGATTGGTGTTTCAATAGTGATTTGAACAGTACGACAATACGAACGACCTTCCGGTATTGCATTGTCGTAGAGTAGCTCATCGCTGCCTTTGGGGACGATAGTTACAGCATCGTCGGGCAACTCGAGGGCTCGTTGAACCTCGATACACCGGCGGCGTGCGAGCTCGCGATTGTAGTCGGGGTCACCACTCCGATCGGCATATCCAGCGATGACGATTTTCGACTGTGGCTGAATTCGTGATTTGACATCCGCCAAGAGTTGACGATGCGATGGGGTCAATTCCGCTTTGTTGAAATCGAACACAATGAGCGAAAAACGATCAATGCGCTTGTCGTCGCGCTGTTCAAATCGTTTTTGGCGCACGGTTAATTGCTGCACATCGAGCTGGAGCGTTTTGTCCATTGTTTGACCTGTGCGGTCACGAACAGTATAGGTCACTGTTACAGGTTTATCGAGTTTTGGATACGGCTGCTCGGTGACATTCCAGCGATAAGGCTCTGGGGTAGCTTGACCGCTGAGAGAGCGGATATTTTTTCCTTCTTGTTCAATCGCTGCCTGCCAACTCGCGATACCGATCTCTGATTCCACGCGCGGGAGAAATTCAACAAGTGGTGGATTGGCATTGACGCTGACGTTCGAGATTGTAACCGGTCGAAGAATGTCTGGATTGCTGGCAGCAAGTTCAGCACGACGGTTTTCTTCCTGCCCTTCCGGTGTTGTCGTGTTCGAGGGAGACACAGGTAAATTCCGAGCACGGATTGTAATACGATTGGGATCGATTCCCCACACACGCACAAGATAGTCCCGCACCGCTGCTGCTCGAGCTTGGGATAGTGCAATGTTCCCTGTTTCCGGACCAGCGTTTGCATTCGTACCTGTTATGACCAGCTTAGCTGCTGGATGTCGCCGCATTCGGCTACCGACAATGTTGAGCAGATGACGATAGATATCGAGTGTTGCGGGCGGTAACCGCTTTTCGTCGAAGTCGGCTGTATCAGCCGGTTGTAGAAGCTGCAAGCGGGTCAAGTCGAGCGTCGAGCTCCCTTCCGGGAAAAATACCTGCGGCAACAACGGAAAGCTTTCCTCCACTTCGGTTTCTTCGATCACTACACGAGCAACGCTGTCGAGTGGACTTCCATCCGATCGGAGTGGACGGACGGCAACATCGATCGAAAGCAACGCCGCACGGGGCATGCGGCGCTCGTAGCGCTCTGTGATGGTCGTCGTGCTATAGACAAGCAGTTGGTCACCTTGCTTTTCTTCCCGACGAACAGTTGTACTTTCCGCTGCAAGGCGAGTAATTTCTTCCCGCTCCAAACCGACGCTGGCAATCGTACTTGTGTCCCGCACGTACACTGTGTCATAGAAATAGCGCGGTGGCGGGGGTGGATAGAGTGCATAGCGAACAGCAGCACCGATGGCAATTGGCGCAATGTGCCATTTGACATCACGCGTGACCGGGACCAGTGGGAAGTAGTAGCGCAATTCAGGAGTGATAGTTAGTTCCTCAGCAAGCGGGAAATCAACGCCCGCAGAGAGGCTCAGGTGGTATTGCATGCGATAGAGATTCTCCACCATACCAGTGGCTCGATTGCGTGTGCGTGATGAATCCGGCAGGTAAAACACGTAGTCCGGCTGTGTGAGTGTTTCGAGTTGGCGGAATTGATTGTCGAGTAGGTATGAGATGCGCATACCGATTCCCACACGCACGCGCCGAAATAACACGCCGCCAAGAACAGGTTCTACAACCAGGGCGGGGAACGTCGTAAATAGCTCGTGCATTGATTCGACTGTTGTCGTTCGGTTTGCTCCGCTAATATCCGCTGTATTGCCAATAATTTCGTTTCGAAAGAGCCGCCCACTCAGTGGTGCATACCCAAGACGTAATTCTGCCGTGACAACATCGCCAAGCGGATAAGTAGCCAATACACCAAACGAGCCAACACCTCCAGTTCCCGTCGTATAGTTTGGTCCACAGCGGAATGCATTCGGCAACGATTGAAAATCCGCAGATTGAATATTGTTCTGGTAAGCTACCCACCCACCAACATATAACCATGGTTTATTGCGCGGTGTGGACTGAGCATACAATGCCACACCAGTCGCCACAACACACGTACACCAGAAAAGTGCTTTCATCGAACGACATACATCGAAACCACAAGCTGGGCAAAAATACCAGCACTTCCCCCGCGTAACTCGACAACACCTTCAAACTCGAGGAATAAGACGTATGCCGCTTGCCTATTTCGCGATCACCAGAAGTGTTCGATAAGTACTCACCGGTGTGGTCACAGTTACAGTCACTACCCCACTGGATAAGCTCTGCAGCGGTATCGGAATACTCGACAGTGCACCGGCCGGTAGCTCAGTTCGATACTGCAGAAGCGTTTCTCCCATCATTGAGGTCACCTCGATGTGATAGACACCTGTGAGTGGATTACGTATCGCGACCACACCCTCATCTGCTGCTGGGTTCGGGTAAACGTCAATACTCATCGCACGAGTATCAAGCACAATTTCGCGTGGGAAGCAGTATGTACCGAGTGTAAGTACACCATTGCGAATTTGAACGACGGGCTGTTTGAGTACATCTCGAACCGTAAGCGAGGAGATCATGACCGAGTCGCGAAAGATCAAAGATGCCAAACCAAGACCTGTAAATGCACCAAGCAACTGTGGCTCTACCGTACGGAGTGTGACGTCTCGGCGCACAACCCGGATGGAATACCACCCATCAGACCCGATCTTGACATCGAGCAGTTCACCCGGAGCTACGCTCCGAAAGTCGAACATCTTGGCATTGATGCGGACGGTGTATTCGACCGTCGCATCAATAATAGAATCTTGCGGATTGATTAGTTGGAGCAGGACAGGAATGGTGATGTCGCGTCCGACTAAGCCGTCTGAGTCAATAACCTTGGCAATTGTCGAGATCCGCTTATCGTAGGACGAGAGCATAATCGGCTGCACGTACGTCCACGGACAGGGGAGCATGACGTCTAATTCAATGCGTACGATGGCGGTATCCGGTACTTGCGGCGAGTACTTCAAGGAGATATTGATCCGCTGACCGACACCAAGTACTGCACCAGCGATGCTGTTGATCGTGCGGCCATCAATATCTAACCGAACGATCCGTAGGTCGGGATACGGGGGATTGATGCGAAGAGCAGAGAGTGTCAGTGGTTCGTCGTCGGTGTTGACGAAGTAAATCGTTTGCTCTGGGTAATCCAGTAGTGTTTCGCGATCGAGAAAACGACTCTCCCCCCCGCCGCTCATGGAAACAGGGTTGAATTCCGTACTGAATGGTGCAGAAGATCCAGGACAACCGATGCTGTCATACACTGTCACGGTAAATGTACCGGGACTGCTGACAGAAATCGTCGGTGTCGTCTCGCCAGTGCTCCACTGGTAACGCGCAAAGCCAGCGGTTGCCCGCAGCTCGATGCTGGTTCCAGCACAAAACTTGTTCGGACCGCTAATTGTTGGCTGCGGTGTGGTGTTGGCACGAATACGCTGCTGTGGAGATGTATTAATACAGCCGTTACTATCGGTTACAGTGACAGTGTATATCCCTGCCTCCTGATCACTGATTGTGATACGACGACTGGTAGCCCCATTCGACCAGATATAGCTGGTGTATCCACTACCAGCATCGAGTGTCGTGGTTTCACCTGGACACAAATGTTCCCGACCTTCGACAGCAATAGCGGGCAGGGGCAACGGATGGACACGCACAAATGTCTCGGCGTTATAGTCGCATCCTTTTCCACGATCATGTACCGCCAGCGACACCCGTGAGAGTCCACTGCTATCCCATCGGATACGGACAACATTGTTCGTTGCATCGCCGACGATTATCCCACCGGCACCTTCGATGCTCCACTGATAATCGAAAAGCCGATTGAACACCGTCCCAAAGATTATCGTTTTGCCTTGACAGATTTCCGGTGGCAAGGCGAATTCCGCAATCGGAGGCTCAGTGACTGTAACCGTCATTGTTGCTCGTTGGATGCAGCCTTGCGCATCTCGAACCGTCAACCGATAGACGCGCGAAGCCGGTGGCACCAGCAGCTGTCCCACTGCTGCTCGATCAAATGTATCGCTGACCGGCCGTCCTCGATCGTCGAATGCTTCCCATTGGAACTGATACGGTCTGATGCCACCACTGATCGCGCTCGAGTCGCCAAGACGAATCTCTTTGCCAAAGCAAATAGACGTATCGCGCAATTGTACGGTCATGGATAATTTGACGCGGACGAGAATGCTATCGGTGCGTACACAGCCTTTGGCATCGGTCACAGTGCATGTGTACATTGTTGTGTTGGTTGGGAACACAGTGGGGTTCGGCACATCAACTGAGCTGATGCCTATAGCTGGTGACCACACAATTCGGTACGGTGGTGTTCCCCCTTGTGCAAGCGGATTAGTGCCAATTTGGACTGGCTCACCTGCACAAATTTCCAGTGATCGGCGTTGAATTCCCAGGACAATCGGCTGAGTAACAGTGACGCGTGCCGTATCGTATGCATCGCATCCGCGATCGTCGCTCACACGCAAGACAATAGTCAACTGTTGCACACGATCGGCTTTGAACATCGGATTGGAGGAAGAGGCATTCTGCGCTGTCGGTGGAAGTCCGAACCATTCGTACCGATATGGTTGCTGCCCACCAAA
>JAOAEV010000091.1 GCA_026416585.1 Chlorobiota bacterium
TATATCAACGAGAATGCACTCTTCCGCGGACAATGGCAATTTCGACGCGGTCGGCGAAACGAGGAAGAATTCACAGCGATCATCGAACAGCAAGCACGCCCGGTTTACAATGAGCTCAAGTTGCTCTGCAAGCGTGAGCAATTACTTCAACCGAAAGTGGTGTATGGCTACTTCCCGTGTCAAAGCGACGGTGATGACTTGATCGTGTACCGTCCGGTAGCGCGCACCCACGAGGCACTCTACGGTATATGGAACGAAATCCCAATCTGCCATCTACATTCCGGTGACGTGCCGCTGGTTGAGTGGGTACGATTTCGATTTCCACGTCAGCGCGAAGGAAAATTTCTGTGCATTGCCGACTTTTTCCGCCCTGTTGAAACGGGGCAATACGATGTGGTTGCGTTTCACGTTGTTACTATTGGCGCGCGTGCGACGCCCTATGCGCAGGAGCTCTTCCAAACAGGGCGCTATCGCGACTACCTGTTCTTTCATGGCCTGAGTGTAGAGAGTGCGGAAGGGCTGGCCGAATATTGGCATAAAATCATTCGTGCAGAACTTGGCATTGCTCAACGCGATGCACCGACACTCAAGGAATTGTTCGTGCAGGGCTATCAGGGGTCCCGATATTCGTTTGGGTATCCAGCATGTCCAAATTTGGAAGACCAAGCTCTCATTATGGAGTTGCTCTGCCCTGAACGTATCGGTATTTCACTGACGGAAGAGTATGAACTTGTGCCTGAACAGAGTACAAGCGCACTGATATGTCATCACCCAGAAGCACGATATTTCAACGTGCGGTGATGCTGCGGAGTCAGCGTTATGTTACCGTATTGATAGTCCTGATAGTGATGCTAAAATCCCTTGCAGCTATGCTGAGCTTGTTTTTCAGCACCTTGGAGAGACCTTGAACCAACTTCAGAGTGACAAGGACAGAGCAATAGATCCTGAACAAGTGCGGGGTAACAGATAGGTAACCGTATCGTTGCGGTTGGAGTAACACCGTAGAAAGTTTGTAATAGGTGATGCATACGTGTGCTGAATTGTGCATACTTCTCGCATACTTTGCACGCCGTGTCATGCATACGCTTCAATGGTGGCGTAATTTCGCCGCCGTTTGTTTTTCCGCTTTGCCAATATTTGAATGGAATTGAAAGGCTCAACGGTTTTAGTGCTGGGTGGGTGGGGTCTTGTTGGGTCTGCCATCATCCAGCGATTGATGCGCTATGAACCTGCGCGTGTCATTGTAACATCGCTTCGCCGTGATGAAGCAGAAGAGGCGGTCGCGCACTTGCGCCGGCAGTTTTCGCTTTTGCCCGATGAAACGTTTGTACCATGGTGGGGTAACATTTTTGTACGGACGGAGTGGAAAGATCTCTCGCGCAATGAACTGCTTTCTGATCCGGAGCGTCGCCGTGCATTAGTGGAAGACACGCTTGGCGAGCTTACCGAGCCACTACTTCGCCGGCAGGCACTCTACGACTTATTGATGACGTATCAACCTGATGCCGTTATTGACTGTGTCAATACTGCGACAGCGATTGCTTACCAGGATGTATACACAACGGGAATGCAACTTGCACGCGAGCTCGATAGTGGCCGCGTGCCGGGGATTGCAGACATTGAACAGCTCTTAGCAAGTTTGTACATCCCGCAGCTTGTACGCCACATTCAGATTCTTCATCATTCGCTACGCGATGCAAAAGTGCGAGTCTATCTTAAGGTGGGGACAAGCGGCACCGGCGGTATGGGGTTGAACATTCCCTTTACGCATAGCGAAGAGCGTCCGTCACGCGTGTTGCTGTCGAAAGCAGCCGTAGCAGGTGCGCAGTCGCTCTTGCTCTTTCTAATGGCGCGTACACCGGATGGACCAATTGTCAAGGAGATCAAACCAAGCGCCGCGATCGGGTGGAAGCGCATCGGTTATGGTCCGATCCTTCGCCGTGGCAACATCATCGAACGGTGCGACATGCCACTCGAACACGCACGTAGGTTGGAGGGTGTTTTTCAGCACGCAGAGCACGAGGGTGTTGTGTCGCTTGGAATTCCTCTCGAATCGGTGTTCATTGATACTGGTGAAAATGGCATATTTGGGCGGGCTGAATTTGAAACAGTCACTACAGTTGGATTGATGGAGATGGTCACACCGGAGGAAATTGCTCGCGTAGTACTCGATGAGTTGTGTGGTGCCGCAACTGGTCGGGAAATTGTCGCTGCGCTCGATGCAAGTGTGATGGGACCAACGTACCGTGCGGGTGTACTCCGTGAACGCGCTATCGCAATGCTCCGGACACTCGAATCACAGTATGGCAATAATAGTATTGGTTTCGAGCTGCTCGGTCCGCCCCGCCTAACCAAGTTGCTTTATGAAGCCGCAATCTTGCGTGCTGTTGCAGGTTCAATACGTACGGTTGCGGAAGCTGATGCAACTGACTTGAGTCGCCGTGTCGATGACTTCATTACTGGCAATGCTGAATTCCGTTCGACTGTGCTGTCGGTAGGACTACCGATTTTGCTCAGCGATGGGCGGCGATATGTGCGAGGTACAACTGTGTTGGTGCCATCGCCAGCGGCTGCCGATTGTGCGATTACGCCGGAGAACATTGAGCGGTGGTGCCACGATGGGTGGCTTGATTTGCGTGTATCGAATTGGCAAAACTGGATCGAACGCTGCCGCCGAATTATCGAGCGCTGCCAGCACAGTGACGGTGATTCAAGTTCACGTGCTGAATTCACCGCAGAGTACTGGGAGCATTTCGATACAATCAACGAAGGTAAACTTGCTGCATACATTCTCTACGCAGAGGAAGGTGGGGGGCGAGCGAAACGATAGGGTTCCTGTTGCAATCTTTGGCTCCGGGCGCGGTTCAACTGCACGTGCGCTGCTCGAACATCAGCGGTCGGGGGAGGCGGAATATCACTGCGTCCTTGTCATCAGCGATCGTAGCGATGCTGGGATCCTCGCAGTGGCGCAAGAGTATAAAATACCTGCACTTGTGATGTCGCCTCGTGACTTTAGTGATCGTGATACCTACGTTCGGGCAATGCTGAATTATCTTGCAGAACGCGCTGTTATAGTTATCGCATTAGCTGGATACCTCCGCAAGGTCCCCAGTGAGATTGTTGCTGCGTATGCAAACCGCATTGTCAACATTCACCCAGCACTGCTACCGAAATTCGGTGGCAAGGGAATGTATGGTATCAATGTGCATCGTGCTGTGTTGGATGCTGGCGAGCACTGTAGCGGTGCAACGATTCATCGGGTGACCGAAGAATACGATGCGGGGGAGATACTTGAGCAGGTTCGCGTACCTATCTTTGCGACGGATACCCCCTATTCGCTGATGGAGCGTGTACAAACAGCCGAACGTTGGTTCTATCCTCGTGCCCTCGACCGAGTATGTTGGCAGATCGGCTCGAAAAAATTTTGGTTGTAACAATTTTTTTTTGCATTTTTACGCCTGGTTACATGCACTCCATAGCGCTTCAGTGCATGCGCTGAGTGGCGGTAGCCAGTTACAGTTAGAATGACGAAACAAAAACAAAAGCGTGTGCATTACTTTTGTGCAACATGAGCCATGAAATTTTCGCGAGTAACAGTCTGTAACATGTTCCACATTTTGTTTGAGGGTACCATGCGGTACAAATTGATTCTTGCTGGGTTGTTCATAGCGGTAGCGTCGCTTGCCTTTGCCAGTGGTGATGGTAAAGGAAATGATGCACAACGACGCAGCGTCACCAACAAATTCACCAACAACGGGTCATATCCCCAGCCATTCCCCATTAATCTGACTGATAATCCTAATTCGAATCCGAGCGTCAAGAACACGGTTGCACCGACAGTCTCGACGGGATATTACATTGTTGATAGCGACGACAATGCCGATGCGGCGTGGAAGAACTATCCATTCCTTTTTCCCAGTAATGAACTTGATCTGAACTATCAACCGACAACGTGGCGACAAATTGTATCTGGTCCACATCAGTTCCCGGAGTCATACTGGGTTGGACATCCAGAAGGAAAGCCGTTCTTCCAGAATCCAGCGACAAAGACAGCTCAACTTCCATATGGTGCGGATTCGACAGATAATGCTTTTGCGGGGCCGATACCTATTGGTTTTCCATTCTATTTCAACGGCATCCGTTACGACAGCTTTTACGTTTCGGCCAATGGCATTATCGCACTCAGTAATCGCCGGTATTTCTATGATGAACAAGGGCAGCGCGTCGAACGTGAAATTGCGCCGGGTGTCTTTTCGTACTACGATCCACAAAGTGAAGATACTCGTCCTGCCCAAGGATCGAGTGGTGCGACTGATCCAACACCAGATGACTATGGCTATCGCTGCATCGCACTGGGTAAGACACCAGGAACTGGTGCTATCGTGGAAAGTAGCGCAAATGCACAAGATGGTATCAGAAATGCCAATAATAAGTGGTCGGGAGGAAATGGCATCACAAGTGTTCAGAACTTTACCAATCAACCGCCACTTATGCTACCGTGTTGGGGTAGTCTGCAACTGTCAGTGTATAACCCGCAGGGGAATTATATTGACGATTTTGGTAAGGTGTACTACAAACGCTCGATCAGCGGTGATCGTCTGATCATTTGGTATCAGAATTTGACGCCGCGTGGTACATGGACGTTCTTTCGAAACGGTGCGAGTCAAGGTACGACTAACTACAACGCGGATATACGTCCGGGAGACCGCAATTTCATCTCAGCGAGCGTAGCAGTCATCCTGAACCGTTCCGATTCGTCAATTCACGTTGTCTTTACGAACTTCCAGGGTATTGCTTTTGATGCCTTCAACCGCCCATACACTGCGGCACAAATGTTCCGTAATAACACAACGCTGGCGATTCGTGGACAAGCACGCCACAACACCTATAACTCTCTTACTGGAAGTTCGAGCCCAACAACAACGCGGTACACCCAGTTGACAATGTATTATACGCAAGGAGCCGCAAGCTTCAACCCACAAGTTTTCGTTTCGGGAACCGGCTCCGAAGACAATCGCACACCCAGTACAGGCTTGGTTGTACAGTTCAAGCAATGGAAAAACACTGTTCGTGCACTAACAACAGAGTATCGTGTCAAGCCGCGTGATGCGAATCAACCCGCAAATTATACTGTTGTCGTTCCATCGCAAAACGTGAACAACTTTGAGATCCTTGCAGGGGATGAGCGACTGGGTGGAATTCAACCTATTGCCATCTTCCAAAACTTGTCAAACGACATACAAGGACCTCTCGGTGTCAACTACCAGCCACAAAACATCAAATTCTCTGCACGTTTTCGAATTGTGAATGATGCAACGGGTCGTGTTGTGTATAACCGCCTTGTTCGCATCAACTCGTTCTTCAGTGATAATTCAAACTGGACAATTGGTGGATACCGATTAGGCACACTGCAGAGTGGTGGGGCGAATCAACCACCAGTCTTCACTGCAATCAGTCCAGCGCCCTCACTCAATGGTGTGCCACCATATGCCTATGTACAGGTTCAGTTTCCACCATTTGAACCGAACGAGTTTATTGATGATCAGATCGGACGCTTTACCGCATACGTGATTGCTGTCCCGGTTGACTCAAGTAACATCGGCTACAGGGACATGTGGCCATTCGATGATACGGTGACATTCCGTTTGTTCGTTATTCGCCGGTTGACCCAGCTAAATGAAGACGTTCGGGAGTATCATGTCGTCGGGGGGGCGGCGATCCCATCCGTTCTGAAATTTGTTAGCATCGGTGCTGAGGTCGTTGACGGTAACGAATCAACAAACAACCCACCACCACCGCGTGGTGAATTTGCGGCAGCTAACAATCAATTTTTCCGCCTGAACACGCCGGTAATCCGTCTCGATCGTATCATTGATGGTGTGTCAGCAAGTCCGGAACCTGGAGGCGATGAATTGCGGACATTCCCGATAGACCTACGTGATCGCAAGGGTGCAGTTCTATCGTTTGCTTACCATCGTGCAGTTAAGGAAAACGATTATCCGCGAGGCTGGGCTGATTCGCGGATGCTGGGACCGGAACCACGTGTAGCGTATTTCGATGCAGGACCAACGGGAGGCATTGTTGCACCAGGTAATACAGCTGATGACTTCCAAGATGTAGTACGTATAGAATTTGCCCGCCCCAGTCGTGATCAAATCAATAACATTGTAGTGTCACAAGTTCCTGGCGCTCCAGCATTCGAGTGGAACTGGCACCCACGGTGCTGTGGGCAATCAGCGATCACAGATAATCCTGCCTGGAGCGTCTGGGGTGGTGGAGGATACCGTCGAGGATTTCATCCCATAGATAAAGACACACCCCTTACTCGTGCACAAGGATTGGTGGTTGATCCGTACGATGATGGGAAGGACTTCGAGTGGCGTAAAGTGTACATTCCAGTTCCCGACACATTTATTAATGCACCGAACGAAGGGGCGAAAAATTTCCGCTTCCGTTTCCGGGTTATGGCGCGCACACATACATGGCTTGGTGGTCCCGATGATGATGATGACCCGTTCTTCATTAAAAACATTCGCATTCTGTTCCCGACAGAAGTGACGGACTTAGAAGTGATTAGTGTTACAGCGTCGTGGCCATACCGTGTAACACCAGCAAGTCAAGCGCAGCGCATACCTATCAAAGTGCGCATCAGCAATAATACAGGATTACCAGCTCAAGCATTCCCAATCCGGGTAACGATTGCAGATCCAAACGAAGCGGAAAATCCCGATCTTGATCGTCGCTACGTGTATTCACGTGCGGTCGTGATACCTTTTGTGCAGGGTAATCAAGACCGAGAAATGTCTATGCCTGCATGGAATGCGCGTATATCGGCGCGTTCTGCAAATGATCGCTATCTTATCGCCGCAACGGTCAAGTATCCAGGAGGAGACCTGGAACCGCTCAATGACTCTACCTATAGCGAATTCCAAATGCGATTTGGTCCAGCCTTCT
Organism: Chlorobiota bacterium; assembly: GCA_026416585.1. Taxonomy (GTDB): domain Bacteria; phylum Bacteroidota; class Ignavibacteria; order Kapaibacteriales; family NICIL-2; genus NICIL-2. Next base: position 6,955 of record JAOAEV010000091.1, read on the forward strand.
CATATCATGACCAAGATGAGCAAAACCAAGTGCCAAACTTCTTGCAGCCACCACTGTTTGGTAAGGGTCTCAATTTGCTCGGTTATCAATCTGCGACATATTCATTTGCTACAGCGTTTGGTGCAGATGGGGGCAATGGCTCTGGACAAATCGCGATGAAATTCGAACTAACAACCCAGGATACTCTCTATGGCTACCAGGCATGGTTTGGCTCGCTCAACTCGAATACCGATAACATTCGCTTTGCAATCTACCAAGATCAAGGTGGTGTGCCAGCAGGCAACCCGATTCAAGCGAGTGTATTGCGCGCCTACCGCGGGATGGATGTATCCGGCGAGGTGAAGTATAATGAGTACACCACATATGTGCTGCCGACGGCACTTGTACTACCGCCTGGTACGTATTGGGCATCTGTAGCGCAGCTCAGCTCGGTAGGGTTCGAGCTTGGTGCAACATCACAGCGGATGGGTATTCAGCTGGGGAACTATAACGCTGCACCTGTCCCCGGTGCAAACAATTACAACTTGCTCATCGACAAAGCATTCCGTGTCAAAACACGAACGGGTACGTTGATCAACGATAATAAGTTTGTCTTTGAAAACTCTGTCGGTAGTGGTCAGTGGGCACAGTTCGTCCCGACGATCGGGAACGTAGGATACACTCATCTGAATTTTTCGGGACAAATTGGGAGTGGTAATAGCTTTACACGCGGTAGCTGGCTCCCGATGATTCGACCCTACTTCGGAAACCGCACATTTGGACCGCGCCGATATGAGCGGATTACACCTGTCGAAATCACGCTTTTCGAAGGTGCAAAACGGTCGACTGCTGTGGATTTGTGGTGGGAAACATCGTCAGAGACCGATAACCATGGCTTTTATGTCGAGCGCCGTTCTCTTGGCAGCGAGCAGTGGAGCGATCTGATATTCGTCCCAACTCAAGCGACAAGCGGTACATCGAGTAAACCACTGAGCTACTCGCATACCGACCGTACTATCAGCGGCGGCAATGTGTATGAATACCGCTTGCGTCAAGTCAGTCGTGACGGGTCAGTCAGCTATAGTGGAACCCTCCGATTCGATTTTACCGACCAAGCTGAAATTGTTCTCGAGCAGAATTCGCCGAATCCATTTAGCACGACGACGACCATCGGATACACAGTTCCACCGAATACACCGGTTGAACTCGATATCCTCGACGTACTGGGCAATAAGGTCAAGAAGCTCGTCAGTGGTCAAACCCAAAGTGGCTATCAAACAGTCCGCTGGGATGGCACCGACGAGCAAGGAAATGCAGTCGCAAACGGCGCGTATCTCTACCGCCTCAAAATCGGTGAGCGTGTCGAGGTCAAACGCATGTCCCTGCTGCGTTGATTGACGAGCAGGTATAGTCAACATCGAGGGCAGCCGCAGGGCTGCCCTCTCTATTTTTGCAGTGCCGAACGGTTTTATTCCCATCTATGAGCGATACTATTTTCACTAAAATTATCCGCCGCGAGCTGCCTGCAACAATCGTTTACGAAGACGATCTGGTTATTGCGTTTCGCGACATCGCTCCGCAAGCACCTGTTCATATCTTGATCGTACCGAAAAAGCTGATACCGACGCTCAATGACGCCTCTGAGGAGGATCGAGAATTGCTCGGGCATATTTTCCTTGTTGCGAAGCGGATTGCTGCTGCAGAAAAAATATCCGACCGTGGCTATCGGCTCGTTATCAACACTAATGCAGAAGCGGGGCAAACAGTATTTCACCTCCACTGTCACTTGTTAGGTGGTCGTTCGATGCAGTGGCCACCAGGTTGAGAGTACATATGCAGACAATGAATCCAGTATCGCTACTCGAGGAGGCGCGCCGCATTCTGCGGGTCGAGGCAGAATCCGTCAGCCGGCTTGCAGAGCAGTTGGATGATCATTTTCTGCGTGCCATCGAACTGCTTTGTGGGGCGCGGCTAATTGCGGTCAGCGGCATCGGCAAGTCTGGGATTGTCGCTCAAAAGATCGCAGCAACGCTATCGAGCGTCGGAGCACCTGCAATTTTCCTGCATCCAGTCGAAGCGCTACACGGTGACATCGGTGTGCTTAGCTCGCAGGATGTTGCGATTGTTCTTTCCAGGAGCGGTACGACACAAGAGTTAGTTCAACTACTGCCGTTTCTCAAGCAACGTGGCGTTGCCGTTATCGGTATCCTCGGCAACACAAACAGCTATCTTGCAGATGCTGTTGATGTGGTGCTCGACGTCCGCGTCGAGCGTGAAGCATGCCCTTGGGATACCGTTCCAAGTGCAAGTACGACAGCTGCACTTGCTATTGGTGATGCATTGGCACTTGTTCTCATGCAAGTAAAGCACTATACGATCACCGACTATGCACACTCTCACCCAATGGGGCAGCTTGGACGAAACCTTACGCTGCGTGTTTCTGATGTTATGGTGCGGGGTGATCGTATTCCGATTGTTGAACCTCATTCAACATTTCGCGACGCAATCATCGAGATCAGTCGTAAAGGGCTCGGCTGTGTGTGCGTTGTTGATCAAAGGCGGCTCGTCGGAATCATTACTGATGGTGACGTCCGTCGTACACTGGAACGCTACGAGGATATCCGCTCCATCTATACTGCCGACGTGATGACACCTAATCCGGTCACAACGATGCCAGATACGTTGCTTGGTGAAGCCTTAGCAACAATGGAGCGGCGAGATCGGCAAATTGGTGTTTTACCCGTGGTCACTGAAGATAGAGAGTGCATCGGCATCGTACGCATTCACGATATTATACGTTCGACGCTGTGATGCTACTCACGGCGAAGATGGTTTCGTTGGTGTTGGAAGCGGTATCTTCGGCGGGACAGGAGTAATCTCGCGTGATTGCTGGGCTCGTTGCAGTATCTCTTGTCGTCGGCGTTCGTTGGTTGTTAGAGGACGAGGTGATGAAGTTTGGTTCTTGGGGCTTGTTTGTGGTAGATGGTTCGGAGATGCGGTCTGTGCCGTTGCGGGGAGCGGTCGAGGTGGCTGATTGCGGAGTGTTTCGAGTACCGAATCGCGTTTGCGTGCCCAACTTGTTGTGCTCGGAATAACGTCCGTCGCGGTGAGTTTGACGTAGCGTACAACCTCACCACGCCCTCCCAATGGAGGAAGTTTTATTCCGTTCCGATACAATTCAACTCCCCCGACGTTGCCAATAGAGATCACAATCGCCTGATTGGCTGTCCACAGACGGCGGTCAGTGGGGTACAGCGTGACTTGTTCGCTACGGCGCCCGTCAATGGTTGCACTGATCCATACGGTATCAATGGCGATTGCTTCGAGTCGAATACTATCACGACTGGTGGAGCTGAAATAGTCAAGCAGTCCGCCTCCGGGCAAAGTTCGAATAGTTTCTGCTGAAGATTCCGTGTTGTTTTCTGTACGCTGCGATGGAATACTATCCCCAGATGGCATCAAGAACAACGCATACACTGCTGCAAGAGCTATGCACACGGCTACGACGATTGTCAGTGTGTGTGTGCGATTCTGCGGTCGAGGCTGTGCAGGTGTCGGAGAGATTTGCTGTCGTATGTGCCGCTCTGCTGGTGAGTCAATTGGAGGAAGTTCGCGTTCATTGATGCCGAGTGCGCGTGCGTAGCGTCGCACGAACGAACGCATGTACACCGTTGGCATTACGTCGAACGAACCAGCTTCAATCGCTTCGAGTATCGCTGGACGAATACCGCTAATGCGACTGACATCGGCGATTGTCAATCCTGCTCCAGTTCTCTTTTGGCGCAGAATTGCTCCTGCATGCAGGGCATCGTCTTCCATCGTAGGATAGATCGCGCGTCGTTGTTAGGTTCATACTGCAAATTTGCAGTATCTTAAGACGTACTGCAAATGCTGATGGTGTTTTTGATCACTGCTTACCAGAGTTGCTGATGAAGCCTTTTATTCGCATCGCATCTGGCCAAGGGTTCTGGGGTGATTTACTCACCGCTCCTATTGTCCAGGTTCGCCGCGGTCCAATAGACTACCTCGTCATGGACTACCTGGCCGAAGTCACGATGTCCATTCTGCAGAAGCAAAAGCTCCGTAACCCACAGTGGGGCTACGCACGAGATTTTGTCGAAACGATAGGAGAGATTCTGCCGGATATTGTCGCCAAGAAAATTCGTGTGGTGACCAATGCTGGTGGCGTCAATCCACATGCGGCAGCGCAAGCATTGCTTGAGGTAGCTCGAAAGCGAGGAATCGAGCAGCTTCGTATCGGTGTGGTTACTGGTGACGACATCTTGCCGCGCATTGACGATTTGATCGCGGCCGGGTATCCCTTGCGTCATATGGAAACGGGTATCCCCCTGGCGTCTATACGCGATCAGCTCTTGAGTGCGAACGTCTATCTTGGTGCGCGTGCGGTTGTCGAAGCGCTCGAACGGGGTGCTGACATCGTCGTTACTGGTCGTGTGACAGACACTGGATTAACGCTGGCACCGATGGTCTATGAGTTCGGGTGGGCATGGGACGATTGGAACAAGCTTGCTTCAGGGGTTGTTGCGGGTCACATTAACGAGTGTGGCGCACAATCAACAGGTGGAAACTTCCTCGGTAATTGGCAGCAACTACCCAATCTTGCAGAAATTGGCTTCCCGATTATTGAAGCATATCCGGACGGAACCTTTATTGTAACCAAACACGAGGGTACCGGTGGTGCAGTCACTCGTGAAACGGTAGCTGAGCAACTCCTCTATGAAATCGGTGACCCGCAGATGTATATCACACCCGATTGCATCGCCGATTTCACCACCATTCAACTTCACGACAAAGGCAATGATAGCGTTGCAGTCTTTGGTATTGAGGGACGCCCAGCAACCGACACGTACAAAGTCAGCGCAAGTTACGCTGATGGTTATGTTGCATTTGGAGCGCTTACCTATTCGGCACCGAATGCACTTGAGCGTGCACGCGCTGCCGATGAAATTCTGCGTCGGCGTCTCGAACTACTCGGTTTGCAGTACGATGAAATTCGGACGGAATTTATCGGCTACAATGCATGCCACGGACCGTTGGCGCGTATCCATGGCGAACCACCGGAAGTGATGCTTCGGATTGGTGTACGCTCACATGATTACGTGGCGGTCGAACGGTTCGGTAAAGAAGTTGCACCGCTTATCCTAACTGGACCGCCGGGAGTGACAGGATTTTCTGGTGGCCGCCCTAAACCCAGCGAAGTGGTGGCGTATTTCCCGACCCTGATACCAAAGGATGTCGTTTCGGTGGAGGTGAATATTGTTTCGCTGTAGCGTTCGAATTAGTCTGTTATTTCTGGTGTCGTGGCTCGCTGCGTTTGCACAGTCCGACAGTACTCTACTATCTCACCGTTGCAGCGATACAGCGATAGTAATTCCGTGGAGCGAGTTCACCTTCGCTGGACATCGCCGATACACAATTGATGGATTACCGCCACTGCGCGAAAGTCGTATCAATCCGTACACACTTGGTGCAGCGGGGACGATCTACACTGGCATCATGGTCGGTTTGCACTTTTACCAAAAATCCACGATCTGGAATGAACGTGCGCAGTTCCGCGTGATTGAGGATGGCGATTATGCCCGGGGAGTGGATAAACTTGGGCACATTTACGGTGCCTACATCATGTCATACTACTCCGGCGAGTTACTGCAGGGTTCAGGTGTGGCACACCGTCACGCAATGCTTTATGGTGCACTAATGGGGATCGTCTATCAAAGCTATGTCGAATTTGAAGATGGTGTCGGCAAAGATTGGGGATTCAGCCCGAGTGATTTAGCATTCAACCTTGTTGGAGCGGGATTTTTCCTCCTGCAGCAGTCCGTGCCGGTGTTGCAGTACTTTTCACCAAAGTGGCAGTACATCCCTGCACACTGGTACGGTGAAGCAGAGCGCAGAGAAGGAAAAACGTTTATTGATGATTACAGCAGCTCGACGTTTTTTCTTTCGGCAAAAATTCGACCTCTTCTCCCGGAATCGGTTGGTCATGTTGTTCCACAATGGCTTGCTCTTGGTGTTGGATATGGTGTGCGTGGATTGGGGGGAAATAACGGCACATCCGATCGGCGGATCGTTGCCAGTTTAGATCTCGATTTGGTCGAATTGCTTCCGGATTTTGAACCTATGCTGGGGCATCCTATAGGATCGGTGCTAAACTGGTTAGCTCAGTCTTTCAACTACTTCAAGATTCCCACGCCGGCAATCGAATGGAGCGAGAGACATCCACCACGCGTGTACTTGCTGTACCCGTTCAAGCTCACGATCGGGGGGATGCGGTTGTGACCGCTGCCATCGGCGATGTTGTGGTGTGGGAGCGCTTGCCACAACGGCTTCCAGCTGATGCTATTCGGATCAGCGTTGTTATTCCGACACTGCAGGAAGAACGCGGCATCGAATCACTGCTGAATCGTTTTGACGATGCAACGATTCAAGAGTGGGGGATCGAGATCATCGTCAGCGATGGAGGCAGTACCGATGCGACCGTGCAGATCGCACAGCGTTATGCTGACCGGATAGCAGTTTATCGTGGGCAGCGGCGCCAGACCATTGCTGAAGGTCGAAACATCGGTGCGCAATTGGGGTGCGGCGAAACGTTTGTTTTTCTCAATGCTGACTGCGTTCCTGCTAACTGGGAGCAATTCTGGAGTGTCCTTACAGAGTGGTCCCGTGGGAATGGACCTTATGCGCACTGTGTAGCGTTGGCTGCCCCAGTCGAGATTGCTCCCCAACAGCGTCAGTGGAGCGATCGCATTGTGCATGGGATTTTCAATGCATACCTTCGCTGTGCAGTTGCACTTGGTGCTGGCGTTGGGAGAGGCGAATGCCAGATCGTTCGTCGGTGGCTCTTTGAGCGCATTGGTGGTTACGACAGTGCGCTTGCTGCCGGCGAAGATTTTGAGTTCATGCATCGCGCTCGGCGATGGACGCCAATAGCATTGCCGAAAGAGCTACTCGTGTACGAATCGCCACGCCGCTATCGTCGGTGGGGGTATCGGCGCATTCTCTGGCAGTGGTTCATCAATTGGGTTAATGCTGTGTTCCTCCACCGCAGCATAGTCTCTGAGTGGCTACCAGTGCGAGAGGAGTAACGCCCGTGTTGATGTGAGCAGCATCATGACCCTACGGCGCGGTAACCGGCCGCCAACCAAGTAATGCTGTGAAGTGACGCTATCTTTGCGCATCCGAGTTTATCACCAGCGACAGACCTTATGGACTACACAACCGCAGGCGTCAACATCTCTGCCGGCGAAGAATTAGTGCGCCGTATTGCTCCACTTGTTCGTTCGACGTTCAATAGCCGAGTGCTCGCTGACGTGGGGCACTTCGGCGGTTTTTACGATGCACGATTCGAAGACATGCGGCATCCAGTGCTTGTCAGTAGTACAGATGGAGTCGGTACAAAGCTCAAAGTTGCCATTGCTATGAATGTACACTCGACGGTCGGGCGTGACCTGGTCAATCACTGTGTCAACGACATTCTTGCATGTGGCGCACGTCCGCTGTTCTTCCTCGACTATTTTGCCACAGGTCGTCTCGATGTTGCTACAGCAGAGCAGGTTATCGCGGGTTTGGTTACTGCATGTCGCGAGAATGGATGTGCTCTCATCGGTGGCGAGACAGCAGAAATGCCATCGCTCTACGCCGAGGGCGACTACGACTTAGCGGGAACGATTGTTGGAGTTGTCGAAAAAGATGCTATTGTCGATGGACGCTCGATCAGAGAGGGTGATGTGCTCATAGGCTTGCGATCGAGTGGGTTGCATACCAACGGTTATTCGCTTGCTCGTGCAGTGTTGCTCGGGCGCTATCACCTCGATGAGTACATCCCAGAGCTTGGTGCAACACTTGGTTCCTCACTCCTTGAAATTCATCGTTCGTACTTGCATGCTGTCATGCCGCTTATCGAGCGTAGATTGGTCGTGGGATTAGCGCACATCACCGGCGGTGGTATCGTTGGAAATACGCAACGAATTATGCCGAAGGGGTTGCGAATTCTGATCGAGTGGGATAGGTGGGAAATTCCGCCAATTTTTCGATTGATCCAGAAGGTGGGCGGCATCAGCGATGACGAGATGCGGCGTGTGTTCAATCTCGGCATCGGTATGGTTATCGTATGTCGTGCTGAGCATGCCGCACACGTGTTGGCAATGACTACTGACGAGGGATGCACCGTTATCGGGCGTGTTGTGGCTGAGTAATGCGACGATAAACAGCATGGTGTCGGGCACTGTGATGCACAAGTAAAAGCAGTATAATCGTAATAGCAAATCCACCACTGAGTGCAAGTGCGCCGCTACGTAGTGATCCAGTTACCGAGACGACGATACTGAACGTACCCATGCCCGCAGTTGTACCGATTTTCTCAGCGATGTCGTAGAGACTAAATAGAGATGCATGCACTGGCTCTGATGTGATGAGCTTCGAAAATGTTGAACGCATCTGTGACTGCATGCCTCCCAGTACCAAACCTACTGCTGCTGATAATAGCGCAAAATGGATTGCAGATACAATTGCATACGCAGCAATACAAACCAGACCCCAGACGGCAGCAATCATTACCAAGGTGCGTGTATTTCCCCACCGCTCGGTGAGCTTTGCGCAGAGCCAAGAACCTAACGCAGCAACAAACTGTACCAGCAACACGATCGCTACAAGCAGGGATGTATCCATGTGCAATTCCTGCTCACCGAAAACGCTCGCGAGCAGTATCACCGACTGTACCCCCATCGAAGCGGCAAGGTACGCTCCCAGAAAGCATAGAAGCACTGGGTTCCTTGTAACATGGACAAGTGCCTGGCTCAGTGCACGCCACCCATTAACTATGGACTCGTTGATGCGTTGGTGGTCGGTGGCGTTGCGTTCTGGCACAAGACGGAGTGTCACCACTGCAAATCCGCGCCACCATACCGCAACCGCAATAAAAGCCCATGGGGCAACACGTAGGAATGCTTCTTGGCTGTTTTTTTCAATGCCGAAGGTGGTAACCAGCAGCAAAACCACCACAATGGCGATAAGTAGCAGCGAAGAGCCGATATAACCAAAAATGTAGCCCATCGCACTGATGCGATCATGCAAGCGCGGTGGCGCAATTTCTGGCAAAAACGCATTGTAAAATACCAGGGAACCATTGAAGCCAACATTAGCAATAATTGCCGATACGATGCCAATCCAGATCGTCTGACGTTCCATCAGTGCTAACCCAACGCACCCTACCGCGCCAAGCGTGCAAAATGCTGACATGAACTGCTTCTTTCGTCCGCTCCAATCGGCAATACCCGATAACACCGGTAACAGTGCTGCATTGATGGCATACGAAATCGCAATCGCCAGCGAGTAAAGCGATGCGGTGTGCCAGATCGTACCAGCCAGTTCAACGGTGTTCGAACCGTTACTTGTGCGTGCGATGATTCCGAAGTATACGGGAAACAGCGCTGTCGAAATCACTAAGGGGTAGGCAGAGTTTGCCCAGTCATACATGCACCATGCCCAGATAATGCGCCGTTTCATCTGCATACATAGGTCAACGGAACATCCAGAACGCACTGAGCAACGGTACAGCGAAGAAACGCTCGCTGGATGCAGTCGGTACTCCGACGACAATGCCCCCCTCAAGGGAAAAACGTTCTCCGAAATAACGGGCTGCAACTGCGATCGGAAGGGATTCGACGGTACTAAGGTGAAAGATATCTGCTGCAAGTTTCCATTGTTCGGCAAATTGGTAATCACCACCCAAAGAGAACACCGGCGTATCAGCACGGAACCGTTGCGACGTCGAGAGATGCTCTTTGAATGCGTACCCGTAGCCGGCAGTAAGTCTGGCATTGCCGAAGCGGAGTGTCGCACAAATAAACGGTGCTGCCAAGGTAATTGTAGTTGTGTCGCTCGACCGCTCGCCGATGCTTCGTGCACCGATTGCTCCGATGGCAATGCCGACACGTTCACTGAGCAGGTGAACGTATCGGGTACCGAGTGCATAAGCACTTGACCGCTGCCCTCCGACGTGGACAGGGAGTAGCCCCCCTCCAAAAATCGCCAGAGATGGTATC
>JAOAEV010000095.1 GCA_026416585.1 Chlorobiota bacterium
CGGAGGGACGACGCAGACTGCGCCGTTGAATGAGACGGGGGTATCGCCCACAAGTGGGGAGCCGACGGTTCGGTTGTTGAATGCGGATTTTGTGACATTCAAGAACGTGACGATTAGTGCGACGGGGACAGGTGGATCGAACTGGGCGGTGTGTGCGGAGTTAATGGGGAACAGTAATAGCGATGGGTGCGACGGTGTGACGTTCGATGGGGTGGTGTTCAGCGGCCGGACAGCGACGGGCGTGGTGTTGAATGATGTGTTGCTGCTGTCGAATTCGGCGTACCATACGAATCTGGTGGTTCAGAACTGCACGTTTCAGAACGGGAGTGTTGGGATGTATGTGTGGCGGACGACCACGCCGTTTATGCCTGGTCATCGGTACGAGGGGAACAAGTTTACGAACTTTTTCGGAGGTGCGATATGGTCGAACGTGACCGATGGGTTGGTGGTGCGTCGGAATGTGATGAGCAGTGGGTCAAGTGGGATTAGTTCTGGGGTGAACATCGCCAACAACATTGGGGATTTTCGATTTGAGAAGAACCGGTTGAACTTGACGGGTAGTCCGACAAGTCAGGCGCCGGGGTTGTTTTTGCAGGCGCGGTCGAGTGGGAATCCTGGAGCGCCGTTGGTGTCGAACAATTTCATACGGGTGAGTGGTTCGATGTGGGGGGTGCGGTGTGCGAATACGTCGAACACGAAGTTTTTCCACAACACGGTGTATTCGAACGGAGCGGCCAGTGCCAATGTTGGGGTTCCGATCCGTGTCGATGGGAGCACGGTGGGGATGAGTTTCAACAACAACATTTTTTACGTCGCCAGTGGACAGAGTGCGGCGATGGACATGAACGCGACGGGTGCATTTGCGTCGTTGAATTACAACACGGTGTACACGCCTGGGAGTGTGTTAGGGTACTGGGGGACAACGGGAGTGACCAAGGGGGGCAGTGGTAGCGAGTTGTCGTCGTGGCGGACGACCAGTGGTCGTGACCAGAACAGTCAGTTTGCGCCGATTGTGTTTGCGAACGTAGGGGCGGGGGACTTATCGTTGACGCAGGTGGACAGTCGGTTGTATGGGTTGGGATCGACATCGAACGGGACGTTCAACATGGGATTGCGCAATGATGTGCCGGACGACATATTTGGGAACACGCGGAATCGGAGCGAGGTGTACAACGGTGCGCATCAGATCATTCCGGTGATTTCGTTCAATCCGCCGCCGCCGACGTCGGTGGTTGGCTGTCAAGGGACGACGATGACGATTATGGGAGCAGCGCAGGTGACATTTGGTGCGCAGTTGACGTATCAGTGGTTGCGCAATGGAGCGCCGTTGTTGGAAGGAGTCAATGGGTACAGTGGGACGCGGACGAATACGTTGGTGATAGCGAACACGGTTCAGTCGTTGCATGAGGGGGACTATGTGTTGTATGTGACGGCGACGGGCGGAGCAGATCCGTTGTCGAGCCCGGTGATCGCGGTGCGTGTGCATGCGCCGATCGAGATAGTGCAGCAGCCATCGAGTCGGGTGATTTGTCGAGGTCAGGAGACGGCGTTGTCGGTGATTGCCAATGGGACGGTGTTGGGATATCAATGGCAGAAGGATGGACGCGCGATTGGCGGTGCGACCAATCCGATCTTGGTGATACCGAATGTTGATGAGGGGAATGCGGGTCGGTACACGTGTTTGTTGTTTGGTACATGTGGGACAGATGTTATGGCGACCAAAGATGCGGTGGTGTACATAGCGCCGCAGACGTTGATAGCGCGGCAACCGGATCGTGTGGCGGTGTCGCTGGGCGGGACGGCTCGGCTGGAAGTGGAGCCTGTGGGAGCGGAGATACCGGGTTACAGTCCGCAGTATCAGTGGTATCGTGGGACGGTGGCATTGCGGGATGATGGTCGGATAACGGGTACGACGACGAGTCAGTTGACGATACGGAATGTTCGGCAGTCGGATATTGGGGAGGATTACTACTGTGTGGTGACGGGGTTGTGTGGGAGTCAGACGTCGCAGGTTGCGGGTTTGTATGTGGGACAGGTGACGATCGTGCAGGGTCCGCGGGATGTTCGCGTGTGTGCTGGTCAGGATGCGGTGATGAGCGTACAGGCGACATCGAACATTGCGGGGGCGGTGTATAGTTATCGGTGGTATAAGGATGGTCAGGCGTTGGAGGACGGTGGTGTGTACAATGGGACGGGGACGAACGTATTACGGGTTGTTGGAGCAAGTAGTGCGGAGGCGGGTCAGTACACGGTGGAGGTGGTGGCCAATCCTGGGGGAGCGGTAGCCAGTGCCAGTGCGCAGGTATCGGTGGATCGGGCGCCGGAGATTACGGCGGAGCCGCAGGATGTAGCGGTGTGCGAAGGGCAGGTCGCGAGCATGAGTGTTGGTGCGCAGGGAGGAGGTCTTCGGTATCAGTGGTATGCAGGCGGTGCGGCGATTCCTGGTGCGACAGGAACGAGCGTTGAGCAGACGGTGGTTGCAGCGATGCATGGGATGCGGGTACGGTGTCAGGTGATCAATGATTGTGGTCAGGTCAGCAGTCGAGAGGCGGTTGTGACGGTGAAGACGAGACCGCAGATTGTCGAGCAGCCGCAGGGGGGTCAGGTGACGTCTGGTGGGACGGTGGTGTTGCGTGTTGTGGCGCAGGGAGAGGGCCTACGGTATCAGTGGAAGAAGGATGGGCAGGTGATTCCTGGGGCGACGGGGACGGAGTATCGGATCAGCAACTTTGGGTCAAGTGATGCTGGTCAGTATGTGGTGGAGGTGAGCAACGAGTGTGGGACGGTGAGTTCGAGTGATGTGCAGGTGGTATTGTCGAGTGTGGAGGAGGATGCGCTTGCGGCGGGTTATTGGTTAGGAGTTCATCCGCAGCCAGTGGGCAGTGAGGGAGTCGTAGAGGTTCGAGGACCAGTGGGGTCAGCGGTCCGGGTAGAGGTTGTTGATGTATCTGGTCGAGTGGTTCTGGAGGTATGGCGTGGGGAGTTAGGGAGTGGTCAGCAGCAGGTTCGTTTGGATGCGACAGTGTTGGCATCGGGTGTCTATCGCTGTGTGCTCACAAACGGCCGATACCGCCTCTCCACACCAATCGTCGTCTTACGGTAAAGCCTGTCGGTGCTCATATACGTTATGTTCAGCGGAGGAATCAGTGTGGTTCCTCCGCTGATCTTTTTCTGAGAAAAATCAGAATTTTTCTGTTTGGTTTTTATAACATGAGTTTGTATTTTCGAAACAGTCATAGTCGCCCTACGCTCAGACTTATGAGGTGCGCGGTGCTCAGCCTGAGAGGGCGGCAGTTATAGATGCAAATCACTAACACTTGATGCTGTAAGCATGAGGCGACTGTTCCCCAAAATAGTAGCTCTAGACGGGGTAGAAATACCCGCAACAAGTGTGACATTGCCTTTACAACAGTTCTCATTATGTTCCACTACTTTTCGGTGTATCATGAAACGCTTGTCTTCTGCGTTTGGCTCTGTGCCTGCAGTTTTGGTGCTTGGTCTGGTGAGCATGGGAGTTTTTCTTTTCGGTGTTCAGTCGTGGGCAACGGAATACCGTGTGACCATTACCCAACCACCACAGGATGTCACGGTATGCGAGGGACAAACAGTGACATTGACGGTGCAAGCGACAACTAACTATCCAAATCCGCAATATGGTTTCCAGTGGCTCTACAACAATACTCCCATTAGTGACAACAGTACCTATAGCGGTTCGACAACTAACACCCTGGTTATTAGCAACATATCCCAAAACGAGGGTGGACAATACACAGTTGTCGTTAGTGTCACAAATGGTACAGTGATCCCCGCTACAGCGGTGGTACAAGTCACCGTTGTACCAGCTCCAACGATCCAACAGCAACCCCAAGATGTCACAGTCTGCGAAGGGCAAATTGCTGCAATGTCAGTACAAGTCTCCGGCGGATTGAATGTGACTTATCAGTGGTATGCGAATGCGACTGCTGTGCCAGGGGCGACAACCTCGAGCATTTCGCAAACAGCTACAGCTCAAATGAATGGTCTGCAAGTGTATTGCCGAATCACAAGCGATTGCGGTGCAATCAATAGTAACACTGCGACACTCACGGTTCAAACCGCGCCGGTTATTACACAACAACCACAAGGAGGCACAGCAAACGTTGGTGGTTCATTCCAGCTCAACGTTCAAGCACAGGGCAACAATTTGCAATACCAGTGGTTCAAAAACAATCAGCCCATTAGTGGAGCGACATCCAGCACATATACCATTTCAAACATTACGGCGAATGACGCTGGCAACTATAAAGTCACTGTGACAAACAATTGTGGCACCGTTGAGTCAAGTGTTATCACCATTACTGTTGCCTCTATTGAAGAGGAAACACTTGCAGCAGGCTATCGGCTTCATCTCAACCCACAACCTGCAAATGATAACATCACAATTGTGGTCACAACACCGACGACAGAAGCAGTCAGCATTGATCTGCTGGATGTAAACGGGCGTACAGTCGGCACGGTGTGGAGTGGTATCATAGCTGGTTCCGAGCAAAAAATCAATGCGAGCGTCAGCACTGTTGCTGCCGGCCTCTATCGCTGCGTTCTTCGTAGCGGTGGCTATCGGTTGTCGGTGCCATTAGTGATCGTTCGCTAATAAGTTTTTCACGTGTGAAGAGAGGGCGTGGGAGTACCAAAACCCCGGTACTCCCGCGCTGTTTTTATGGGACAGGTGTAATAGAACCAAGGACGGCAGGTCGCATAGCGCCTGTAACAGATGGAATGCTCGAGGGCAAGCCACCAAGTGTTCGGTATGCCAGGTACGCCATCAGTACAGCTTCCTTTGCATTTTCCGGTACGCCACAGTAGTCTAAAAGTCGTATGAGCCGAGCATTCGGTAGCTGACGCTCGAGTAGCGCAAGCACTGTTGCATTGTATGCCCCTCCGCCCGATACAACAATTGTCGTATCGTCTCTGGCATAGCGGCGAATATTTTCTGCAATGCTCCACGCGGTTAGCCACGTTAGAGTTGCGATGATGTCTTCGGCTGGAACCATCGCACCTTCGAGTGGGAGAAGAATCCTATCGAGTGCACGCTGCGAGAACAGCTCCCGTCCGGTTGTTTTCGGTGGTGGAGCTGTGAGAAATTCAATCTGTTTCAACTGTTCTGCCAGCGATTGAATGACCGAACCAGCCGCGGCAGTTCTTCCTCCATCATCATAGCGTTTTCCCCAGTAACGGTGCATTGCGGCATCAATCCAAACATTGCCCGGTCCAGTATCGAAAGCATAAATGTTATCGAGTGTTGCATTCGGGGGAATAACTGTAACATTTGCAATACCTCCGATATTCAGTGCAACGATCCACTTGCTCGTATGGCGTAGCAATTCCCAATCGAGAATTGGTACCAGTGGTGCACCTTCACCACCCAGTGCAACGTCCGCACTACGGAAATCGCTGAGGACAGGCACACCAAAACGTGTGGCGACAATGGCTGGCACAGCAAGCTGAAACGTCGTTCGACACATTATCCCGAAACGCTCGTGTGGCTGTGGTGCATGCCAAAGAGTCTGTCCGTGAATACCGATTGCCTCCGGTGTGACAGCGCTGGTTGTGATAGCTTCCTCGATAGCGTGATTGTAATAATGCATCAGCGCGCAACCAAGATCAGTTAACTCATCCACTGTAATCGGTTCCTCGGTGGCTCGCAGGAGCGCAGAACGAAACTGCTGAGGAAACTCGATGCTGCCAGTACCCAGCAACTCAATTGAGATGCGGTGGTCTTGCTTGGTCAGGCGTACAATTGCAGCATCGACACCGTCGAGCGATGTACCGCTCATCGCACCCGCGACGTAACGCGGACCCGAAAGCCATCTGCGTGTCGAATGCATAGTGCTCCTATGTAAGTTTGCTTGAAGCGAAATTAGTTTGCCTGCTCAATGGACCACTTGCTTACGACGCTCGCGACATTCGATCAAATGGTATTCATCGCGATCAACACTGGTATAAACAGTGCCTTCATGGACCTTGCAATGCCACTGATAACAACGTTTCGTAATTGGATTCCTGTATTTGCTGGTGTCGTTTTATGGTTGATCATAAAAGGCGGGCCACGTGGGCGTTGGTGTGCTTTGGCATTGGTGATCGTAGTTTCATTGACGGATTTGTTGTGTAACCGAGCGATCAAGCCATGGGTGGAACGCCCGCGTCCCTGCCACGAGTTGTCGGGTGTAATTGTGCGTATTCCGTGCCCAGAGGGTCCGTCGTTTCCCTCGTCGCATGCATTGAATATGGCAGCGGTCGCGGTTGTGTTTTCTCGATTCTACCGGCGATGGTCGATTGTATGGTGGGTTGCTGCGGGGGTAGTCGGTTTTTCGCGTGTGTATGTTGGTGTGCATTATCCAATCGATGTCCTGGCTGGTTGGTTGATGGGGGCAATCTCTGCTCTTGGCTTTTTGTGGTGTGCAGAAAAAAGCGCCGCTTTCATGAGAAAGCGGCGCTTGCAGTGGTGGTGATGTCTCTCCTACGCGCGGTAGGAGCCGGGGAGTGCCCCCGTAAAAGAAGCGCAACTTCCCTGCGCTGAAGGCAGTCGGTGATGGAAGCTGCGCCTGTGTGAGGGTACCATGAAACGCGCAGGCCACAAGACGCACGACACCGAAAAACATTTGAAGCTCTCAAAAAAAAATCGTGGCAATAATTCACCAGCTTATTCGCCTTTGCAAATAGTTTCTACCTCCCCGCTGGTGTTTTGATGGCTGATTGCGCCGACTTGAAGCAGAAATTCCGCCTCCGAGACCGTGTTGTCCATGCAATGGCAGACGGTGGTACCATTCGCGCTGCTGTTGTTGTTGCAACGAACTGTGCACAAACTGCGCAGCAACGGCATGAACTTGAGCCAGTCGGATCGGTGTTGCTCGCTCGTGCGCTCTCTGCGGCTTCAATGATGGCCTCGTTTCTCAAAGGCGAAGAACGGATCATCCTCGAAGCCAAAGGGACTGGTTTCATTCGTACTGTGTATGCTGAAGCACTGCAGTTGGGTGAGGTTCGGGGGTTCATCGAATACAATACCGCGACTAATGGCCACTGCTCACCGCTTGGTGCTGGCATTCTCCAGGTGCGAAAAATTCTGTACGAAAAAGCAGAGCCAGTCACCGGCATCGTTGAATTGCAAGCAGGCAACATCACCACTGATCTGGCGCATTATTTCTGGCAGTCGGAGCAAATTCCAACAGGCGTTCGACTCGATGTAACGCTCGATGCCGCCCAACGCATTGAATGTGTTGCCGGAATCATTGTTCAAGCACTCCCTGGTGCACATCCTGATCGGCTCCGCCATGTGTACAACTTTCTGCAGGAAATTGGGACACTCTGTGAGTTAGTTCGTGCCAGCTACACCGCTGAGGAAATTATTCGTCAAACTCTACCAGGTGATGTCGAGATATTCAACTCGACACCGGTGGATTTTTTCTGCCGCTGCTCGAAGGATCGTTTCAAAGAAATGCTGCTTGGCTTGGGCGAAAATGAGATCGCTCAGATGCGCCAGCATGGACAAAATGAGCTTGTCTGTCAATACTGTGGGCAGCGATACTACCTCGACGAGAGCGACTTCGAACAGCTTCTTCGTCAGCTTCGGGTGCAGAACAACTAAAATGAAAAACTGCTCCGGAATTTACCGAAAAAACCAGTGTCTTTGGTTTCTTTACGTCGTTTCTTCGGTGCGATATTCTCGCTTTCTGCTAATTGGCGGAGCAGCTCACGCTCGTGTCCATTGACTTTCGTCGGGACGTACACATTGACGACAACAAGCTGATCGCCGCGTTCGGTGCTACCGTGATACGGCAGTCCCTTCCCACGCATGCGGAGTACCGTGCCAGATTGTGTTCCCGGTTTGATGGTCAGCAGTGCAGTGCCCTCAAGGGTTGGAACCTCCACCTCGCCACCGAGAACAGCATCAGGGAACGAAATCACTAAATTGTACACGATGTTGCTACCGTCGCGACGGAAGTAAGGGTGTTCCTTTTCCTCGATCTCGATGGTCAGATCCCCTGTCGGTCCACCGCGTTTGCCTGCATGCCCTTTGCCGTGAAGGCGAATTTCCATTCCAGGTTGGACGCCGGGTGGAATTGCCACGTGGAGCGTGTCCTCACTCATCGTGCGTCCATCACCGCTGCACACCGGGCATGGGTTGTGGAGAATCGCGCCAGTACCGCCGCATGTCGGACAGGTGACAATGTTGACAAATTGCCCGAACATAGAGCGACTCACTTGAGAGATTTGCCCCGAGCCACTGCAGGTTGGGCATGTTGCATGCCCTGCATCACCGCTGGCTGAACCACTACCATTACATGCAGTGCAGGGCTGGTATCGTTTGACCTTGATGGTTTTTTCGGTGCCGCGAGCAATCTCTTCGAGTGTCAGCGGCAGGCGGATATGCAAGTCCGCACCTGGCTCGCCACGTGTACGCGGAGAACGGGTTGAGCTGCGACGGCGAGCTCCTCCGCCAAAGAATTCCTCAAAGATCGTTCCACCGAAAATGTCTCCAAAGGCGCTGAAAATGTCATTCATCGAGGTGTATTGATGGAAGTCTTGTCCTGCACGCATGCCAGCGTGACCGAATTGATCGTAGCGCCGTCGCTTTTCTTCGTCACTCAAGACTTCGTATGCTTCAGTGACCTCCTTGAATTTTTCTTCTGCTTCTTTGTTGCCTGGATTACGGTCCGGATGATATTGCATTGCCAGTTTCCGGTAGGCACTCTTGATTTCCTCGAGTGTCGCCGAACGGCTCACACCAAGCACTTCGTAGTAGTCGCGTTTTGTCATCGTTATTGGTTGGACTGTGGTGAATCATTAGCCGAAGCACCGGCGGCGGCTGTACCGGCTGACGTAACAACACGCGCATGACGCAAGACGCGATCCTTGAACAAGTATCCGCGCTGAACTTGTTCGACGATCGCTCCCTCAGGTAACTCCTGATGAGGCATGTGGACAAGCGCCTCATGCAATTCGACGTTGAACGGTTCACCTGTGCGTGCCTCGAGCGGGCGGACGCCATGCTCTTCATAGAGTTTGTGTGCTTTGGCAGCAATCATTTCCAGTCCGTTGAGCATTGCGTCGTAATCACGCGAACGCCGACCCGCTTCAACTGCGGCGTGCAGATCGTCAAGCACTTCAACAAGGCGTGAAAACAGCCGTTCGGTCGCAAATAGTACAAGCTGTTCTTTTTCGCGTTCGGTGCGTTTGCGAAGGTTATCTATATCGGCAATGGCGCGAATGTATTTGTCCCGCAGCTCGTCGCGTTCGCGCTCGACAGCGTGGAGTTGACTCTCCAGTTCAGTAATATGCTGTTTAAGTGCCTCGAGCTCGGGTGTACTGACGTGTGAGGAGTCAGCCAGTGCTGTCTCAGGATTTCCCGACGATTCTATCGCTGCTGTTTCGTCACCGTGTGCACTCTGCTCTTGCTTGATGTACGTATTGACCAAGTCTTGCATCCGCTTGTGAAAAGGTTTGTGTTCGTCCATCGGTTGCCGTATTCAAAAAGTGGAACTCTCTACGTTCGATAGCAATACATTGACGAAAAATGGGCCACTGATAGTGCTGTTAGTTTACTTGCCACGCTGGATTGTTCGGGGATCGAGTGCATCGCGCAAACCATCCCCAAATAGATTGATCGCGTACACTGCAAGAGCAATAGCGATCGAGGGGTACAGAACTAACCCTAACCCCTCACCGACATATAGGTAGCCGCGTCCATCCTGAATCATACGTCCCCATGATGGCGTCGGCGGTTGGATGCCCAAGCCGAGAAAGCTCAGGCTTGCTTCTAAGATGATTGCTGTGGCAAAACCTGCTGTACCGACAACAACGATCGGTCCGAGTGTGTTCGGTAACAGGTGACGAAGCATGATTCGCCACGAGCCGAAACCAAGCGCTCGTGCTGCTTGGACAAATTCGACGTTGCGTAAAGCCAGAAACTGTCCCCGAACAATGCGTGCAATGTCCACCCAGCTTGAAAGGCCAATAGCGACGAATGTTTGCCACAATCCTTGCCCTAAGATTACGCTGAGCGCAATGACCAGCAAGACAGTTGGGAACGACCAGACGACATTGGTAAGCCACATCAGTACATCATCAATCCAGCCACGGAAGTATCCCGCCAATGCTCCGACGATGACACCGATAGCAATTGCCAACGACTCGGCAATCAGTCCAACGAGCAGTGCTATACGGGCACCATAGACAAGCCGACTGAACACGTCGCGCCCGAAGTGATCGGTGCCAAGTATGTAAAGCGGTTCAGAGTGCCAGGTACGGGGACTGTCGCCCCACAGCTGCGCGCGGTGGATACAAAACGTGCGGTCGAGCAGGTCGGTGTATTCGACCGAATCACCTAAGATGCGGTATGACTCAATGGCGATCACGCTCGGTCTATCCGGATGAACAGGATTTTTCCGCAGCAGAACGTTCCCGCGAAACATCGCGGGTTTGATGGCATATTCAAGCACTTGCACAGTTGGGTCCATCGGCGCTATCATAGGTGCTGCGATAGCCAGCGTTACTAACAGGGAAATGATCGCTAATCCAACAAGCGCACCGCGATTACGCCGGAGTCGTTTCCATGCTAATGCTCGAAGTGATGTGTGGTGCTGTTGCATTGAGTACACCATATGGTGAACATTTGCCACCGAGTCAGGGGCAGGTCACTGAAATTTGCGCCTGTCCTGTCCGTTGTTGTGATTTGAACATCGACAACGCTTCGAATATGTTCAAGCTCGGTCAAACAAAAATGCGAAGATTGAACCCCGATGTGCTCGGTCATCGGCTTCTGCTCGGCAATTTGATGCCGGAGGAACTCGAAGCATTGATGCTTCAGTGGGAACAGCCACACTATCGCGCTGCGCAGATTCTGCATAGCTACTATGCCGAGCGCCGGCTTGATCCGATGGAAATGGCTACACTTCCTCTCGCGCTGCGGAACCGATGTGCAGAGATGCTCGTGACCATGCCGCTGCGATTGGTGACCAAAACCCGATCGAGCGACAGCACGGTCAAAATGCTCTTCGAGCTGCTCGATGGAAGCCGCATTGAATCAGTACTCATCCCGCGCGAAATGCATGATGGGAGAAGCCGCCGGACACTCTGCATTTCGACACAAGCGGGATGTCCGCTCGGGTGTGTCTTTTGCGCGACTGCTTCGCTAAAGCTGCGGCGCAATCTCGAAACAGCAGAAATTATCGGTCAGATTCTCGCTGCCGAGCAAGTGCTCGGCGAGCGTATCACGAATGTTGTGTTTATGGGGATGGGTGAACCGCTGCTCAACTACGAGGCAGTCGCCCGTGCTATTCGGCTCATGACATGGGGGAAGCAACCACTTGTTGCACTGCGTCGAATCACAGTCTCGACAGCCGGTATTGTTCCAGCGATCGATCAACTTGCTGCTGACAATCTCCGCGTCAAGCTCGCGCTGTCTCTCCACGCGACGACCGATACGCTGCGCCGCCAATTGATGCCGATTGCACGCCGGTGGAGTCTCGATGAGCTGCTGGCTGCGATGGAGAGATATTACCGTACTACCGGTCAGCCGGTGACATACGAGTACATTCTCTTCGATGGACTCAATGATACCGATGCTGACATTCGACGTTTACTCAAAATCGCTCGGCGGGTGCCGGCAAAGGTCAATGTTATTCCGTTTCACCCGATTGACTTCACACACCCCACAGGACTGGCGGCTGAGCTGCGCCCAACTTCATCGACACGAATCGCTGAATTTGTTGCTGCGTTACGACACCACGGTATTCCTACGATGGTGCGGACCTCGAGCGGGATCGAAATCGCGGCAGCGTGTGGGCAACTTGCGCTGGCAAACGCTCTCTAAAATGTTACACTGAAGCCAATAGTTGGCAGAATCGGCAGCATTGTCGAGCGGCGCTCGATCATCTGGAGAGTTTCACGATTGATACGATAGAAGATGCCAACGACGTTCTGCCGATTGTACACATTGATGATGTCGAGATACCAGCTCCACTTCCACCCAAACCAATCGGTATAAGTCGTCACACGCACATCGAGTCGATGGTAGTCAGGTAGCCGCCCTTGATTGATGTTTGCAAGCCCACCACGATCAACATCGAAGATGATACCACGCCAGTCTGTATCAATATTTGCGGTCATCTGACCCGTCGTGGTGTCTTTTACTTGGACGATGCGCGGTCTGAGACCCACTGGATACGTCCAGGGGAAACCAGAGCCGTAGGTGAACGTAACGCTCAGGTCAAGCTTTTCTGAAATCCGGTATCCTCCGACAATGCTGAGAGTATGCCGGCGGTCGAAGTTAAATGGAATTACCAAACCATCGCGGTACCGGTTTGCGAACGCAAATGAATATGCGATCCACCCATAAAATCCTTTGTTGCCTGCATTAGGGAATTTTTGCAAAAACAGCTCGATACCATAGGAGGTGCCTGTTGCGCTATTAGCTGGAATTGTCGTGAGTGAATCTCCAAGTGTTGCGCTCGGTGCGGTCCACCCGTCACGGGTGCGATACACGGAGTCTGGCAGCCCAGGAATTTTTTCGACTTTCCACACCGTGCCCTGCACGACTTTCGGCAGAATCAGGTCGTCAAAGCCTTTGTAGTAGCTCTCGATACGGAACAGCCATTGCTGATTGAACTGATGCTCTATACCGATGATGTTGTGGATGGCACGTTCAGCACGAAGCGAGCTGACGTTGTCGCCAGTCAGATCGAGAAACACTTGCTGGTCGAATAGCTTTTCGTACCCTGGTGATTGATAGTACACACCCCATGCTGCACGGAGTGTCGTCTGAGGTGTCAGTGCATACGACGCGGAAATCCGCGGAGCGATATATGATTTCCCAATCAGAGCAAAATAATCGAATCGTGTGCCGAGTGTCAGTGTCAGGCGATCGAGTGCACGCCAGCGGTCCTGAGCGTAGATGCCGCTGCGAAAGTAGTTGATGCCGTCTTGGAGTGATTCAGGCAAGGGAGGTGCTGTCGGGTTTGCTGCCCGAAGCGCTTTCAGTCGAGGGTCGAAGTCTAAGTATGCAACAACACCGGTGTAGAGCCAGTCCTGCTGCAGACCGAACTCGAGCATATGAATTGAATCGAGCTGCCAGATGTTATCCACCTTGAGGGAGGTTTTCTGAAAGCGAAAACCTGTTTCCCCGCGCACGCTGAACAGTGTCGGTACATCGACGCCAGCTTGCCGAAGCGAATCCTGCAATCGCTTGAATTCGGACTGGCTGAGTGTCCCGCTATTAGGGTTGCTATTGAGTAGGGCAGAGCCACCGACTCCGCCGAAGCTGTTTGCACCATAATTGGCATAATATGAAAGCCCGACGTTTGTAACAAACCGCTGAGACGGTGTCCACTGCCACGCGATGCCGTATGCGTCATTATAGCTGCGGTCAACCAAGCTGATTGAATCGGCAGACTGTCTGTTTACACCAGAGGTAAACTCTGTATTATCGCGACTGGTAAGCACGTTCGCACTCAGCTTGTGTCCTTGCGCAGGCTGCATCGTTAGCTTCAGTTGCAGATCGCGGAAATTGGGAAAAGCAACGTCGCCATCAACTGCACCGGTGGCACGCACGATTGGTCCGACGATTAAGTCGTAGTAGGTTCGGCGTGTCGAAAGCAGCCAAGTGCCATTCCAGAATGGTAATGCTCCTTCAGTGACGATGTTAGCATTGGTGATGCTGACGTTGAGCTTACCTGCAAAGTAGCCATTTCCTGTAAAACCATCACGATTGCGTACATCGAGTACTGCCGAGAGCCGATCGGTGTACTGCGCTGGAAAACCGCCAGTCAGCAGTGTGATGCTACTGACTGTTTCGGGATTAAACAACGAAATGAAACCGTATAGTCGGTACGGATTGAAGAGTTCAATGTTGTCGAGGAGGATAAGGTTCTGATCCGGACCTGAACCGCGCACGATCAACTGCGACGAAAAGTCACTCGGTGCTGTGACACCAGGCAAATTTTGGAGCGTGCGGAAGACGTCTTCGATACCACCTGCTTTGTACTTGGCTTCTCGTGGATCGACTGTGATCACACTTGTTCGCGTATCGCTTTGCTCCTGCAAACGGCGAGTAGCGGTGACTTCCACTGCACTGGCTTCAATGCTCGATTGGCGAAGGAGAACTCCTAATCGCTCAGTTCTATCCGGTGTAACCGTGACGGTTAGCACCGATGGATCATAGCCGATTGCCGAGATTTCGACGCGGTAGGTGCCAGGAAGAATTTTCTCGATCACAAATGTTCCATCGCTCCGAGTCACAGTACCGCGCATGATTTGCGGGAGCTTGACGGTTGCGCCGACGATGGGGGAGCGCTCACTGTCGTACACCGTACCAGTAAGACGTCCCCATTGCGCATACGCAACGGCAGCAGATAGAAGAAGGCAAATAACTCGTATAAACAGCTTCATCGTAATAAGGTAGGGTCACATGTCCGGTGAGCTGATAGTGTGCAGAAACGCCTTTCTGCTGACAGAAGTTCCATTGATGTTCAAGCGTTGCCACACCTGCGCCGATAATGACGACTAGCGATGGAAGTGCGTGTAGCAGCCGGATGCTGCAATGGCTCAAGAATTTTATAGTGGCGCTCATGTACTCGAGATTGGTCATTAGCGTGGTGCTTACTACTGCTGCCCTTGTTGGCTGTAGCGATCCGGTCGTTGTTCCTGATCCGTTCCCCACAGCATACGATGGCGCGCGTTTCGATACAGACTTGCTCGCCACAACGTGGTATGATTGCGCGACTGAGTGCATCGAAAAGCACCCCAGTTTTGCAGACCCGATTGCTGCACGAGTGTATGCATACATGGGAATCGCGCTGTATCAGTCGCTTGTGTGGGGGATGCCGGGGTATCGTTCCCTTGAAGGGCAGATTGCGGGGTTGAGTGTTTTGCCAACACCCGACACAGCCGGTAAACGGTTCTACTGGGCGCTTGTTGCGAACAGTGCAATGGCGGAGGTTCTACGTGGGTTGCTGCCATCAACGTCGCCTGCTGTGATACGCCGCATTGATTCACTTGAGTCTGCCAACATTGAAGAACGTTGGCTTGCCAATCGCGATACGGGAATGCTTCGGCGTTCGGTCGCCTACGGAAAAGAGCTGGCACGACGAATTCTCGATATTGCCCGTAGCGACGGTGGAGATGCTGCGTGGATGAATCTGTTTCCACCTGATTACCAGCTTCCACCCATGCCTGGTGTATGGAAGCCTACATCTCCGGTTCTTTCGCCCGTACCATTACTACCGCAGTGGGCATCGGTGCGAATGCTTGCATGCAATGATACGAGCGCTCCGTCTCCGCCAGAATATGCGACTGCACCGTCGAGCGCATTCTACGCAGCGGCTGATTCTGTGCGCCGGCGGATGGAACGAGCAACTGAGTTAGAGTTAGATGGCGCTCGATATTGGGCCGATCCGTTTGGGCAGGCGCCGACCTTCCCCGGTCACTTGATACGCATAGCGACGCAGCTTGTCCGCAGTGGTCCGTACAGGATGGGATTCGGTGCAGTGCTGTATTTACGGCTCGGCCTGGCGATGCACGATGGATACGTGGTAGCCTGGAAGGCAAAGTATCGTTATCCACTGCTCCGCCCACAAACGTACATTGCTGCGTATCTGGACTCGCGGTATCGAGCATTGATCGAACCTCCACCGACGCCGGAGTACATTTCTGATCGGGTACTAGTTGCAACAGCGGTTGTGCGTATCCTGCAACAGGGTTTCGACATGGCATTCCCGCAGTTCGAGCGAATCACCGATCGCACCCACCAGCAGCGAGGCTTACTTCCGCGCGACTATCGCACACTTGATGCATTGCTTGCCGATATCATCGCTGCCGAACGGTGGAGCGGTACACAGTACGACTTCAGCATTGCTGCCGGTGCATCGCTCGGTGAACGCATCGCAGGAGACATTTTCGATCGCATTCGTATTCAGTGAACAACCGATGACTATATTTGCCGCGTGCTCATAGTGAGCACATTCGGTATGTTCCACACCATGTGGGGACCGGTAATGAAATTCACTGTCGAGCACGACGACAATGTCGTCATTTTTACGCTCAAAGAACCACGCCTGGATTCGAGTACAGCGCCCGAAATCAAGGCAGAGCTGCTCATTCTGTGTCAGCCCACGATAAGTGCGTTGATCGTGGATCTCTCTCGTGTAGAGTACGCCGATAGCAGTGGGCTGAGTGCATTGCTTTTGGCATATCGTCAATTGCGCGACTATAAAATTCCGGTCGCGCTTGTCGGAGTACGCGAAACGGTCCGGAATCTCTTTCGCATTTCGCAAATGGAGTGGCTCTTCGAGTTCTACCCGACAATCGCAACCGCTCTGGAAGAACTCCAGACGGAGGGGCAGTAACATGCTGCTCCGTCTGATGTATCGCCGGAGCCCCACCAGACAGGCGTAATTTTGAATCGCCCGCTGCCAAGAGGCGATGGGCAGACGCGTCACATTTGATTTTTCGACCATGCTTATCACATTCCCAGACGGTACCCAGCGTCAGTATCCGCCGGGCACAACCGGCTTGGAGATCGCGCGTTCGATTGGCGAAGGCTTGGCACGCGCAGCTCTCGGTATCGTTGTCAATGGCACAGTGTATGATTTGTCCCGCCCGATTACTGAAGATGCGACGATTCGTATTCTAACTTGGAATGATGACGATGCCAAGCGTATATTCTGGCACTCGACGGCACACCTTATGGCAGAAGCACTCGAGGCGCTCTATCCAGGCATCAAGTTCGGCATCGGCCCACCAATCGAACAGGGGTTTTACTACGACGTGGATTTGCCTAACGGGCAGATGATTTCAAGCGATGATTTCCCACGTATCGAAGAAAAAATGCGGGAACTGGCCAAAGCCGACAATCCGTACCAGCGCATTGAGATTTCGTGGGAGGACGCCGTCGAATACTATCGCCGCAAAGGTGATGAATACAAGCTCGAACTGCTTGAGGAGCTACGTGGAGAGCCAATCACATTTTACCGCCAAGGGAATTTTACGGATTTATGCCGCGGGACGCATGTCCCCTCGACAGGCTACTTGAAGTATCCCAAGCTCTTATCGGTCGCCGGTGCCTACTGGCGTGGCGATCATCGCCGCAAGCAACTGACGCGCATCTACGGCATTTCCTTTCCCAAAAAGGAAATGCTCGAGGAATTCTTGCGCCAGCGCGAGGAAGCCGAGCGGAGGGACCATCGTCGCTTGGGGCGCGAGTTGAAAATTTTCCTCATCACTCCGACTGTCGGTAGTGG
Organism: Chlorobiota bacterium; assembly: GCA_026416585.1. Classification (GTDB taxonomy): domain Bacteria; phylum Bacteroidota; class Ignavibacteria; order Kapaibacteriales; family NICIL-2; genus NICIL-2. The sequence goes on from JAOAEV010000095.1 coordinate 17,271, forward strand.
TTTGCCCATCTGGTTACCGAACGGCACGATCATTCGTCGGCGCTTGGAAGCCTTTCTACGCACCGAGCAAAAAAAACGTGGCTATCAGGAAGTTATCACACCGCACTTAGGAAATCTCGAGTTGTACAAAACCAGCGGGCACTATCCATACTATGCTGATTCGCAGTTCCCGCCAATGACTGTGGAGGACGAGCAATATCTGCTCAAACCAATGAATTGCCCTCATCACCACCAGATTTATGCAAGCGAACCGCGTTCGTATCGCGATCTGCCGCTGCGGCTTGCGGAATTCGGTACCGTGTATCGCTACGAGCAATCCGGTGAGCTGACAGGTTTGGTTCGTGTGCGGGGCTTTACGCAGGATGACGCACACATTTATTGCACTCCTGAGCAGCTCAAGGACGAGGTCAAAGGCGTCATCGAGCTGACACAGTTTGTGTTCCGCACTTTCGGTATGGAGGTCTCGACAAGACTATCATTCCGCGATAACAATGCTGACAAATATGGAGGTGATATCGCATTATGGGAGCGCGCCCAGCGTGAAATTCAAGAAGTTGCCGACGAAATGAATCTCGACTACACAATCGGTATTGGTGAAGCAGCGTTCTACGGTCCGAAAATTGATTTTATCGTTCGTGATGCAATCGGCCGCCGCTGGCAGTTGGGTACCGTGCAAGTAGATTACGTCATGCCGGAACGCTTCCAGCTCGAATACACTGGTTCGGACAATGCAAAACATCGGCCAGTCATCATTCATCGTGCGCCGTTCGGTTCGATGGAGCGGTTTATTGGAATACTCATCGAGCATTTTGCGGGGAACTTCCCGTTCTGGTTGGCACCAGTTCAAGTCAGCGTATTGCCGATCACCGATGCGCAACTGCCGTATGCACGACGTATTGGTGCATTGCTTGAGGAAAAAGGGTATCGTGTGGTTGTGGACGAACGCTCTGAAAAGGTTCAGCGTAAAATCGCAGAAAGCGAGCAGCGGAAAATCCCCTTTGCGCTTATTGTCGGTCGGAAAGAGGAAGAAAGCAACACCATCGCTCTGCGTGAGCACGGAAAAGGTGATCGCGGCACCATGTCTCTCGATGCCGTGGTGGAGCTATTTGCGACGCTCGACCAGCCAGGCGCATGAAGACGATTGTTGCAGCGTTCTGCTGCGTCGTTGCTGCGGCAGCGGTGGATATCCCTGACGATTGGTTGGGCGCACTCGTCCTGGTTCGGCTGACGACGGGTGATCAGCTCCGAGGAGAATTAGTCGGGCGTACCCAGCGCGACAGCATTGCGGCAATCAAAGTACGGACGGTGATTGGTACAGCAACGATTGACCTCGACCAGATTGTCGAAATCCGCCTACTAAACGAAAGTTATCGCCATGACTGGAGAACCCTCCTGATGCCGACTGCTGAACCGATTGGTGATAACCACAGCCTGATCAGCATGGAACTCATGACGCTCGGTGCAGCGCTCGGTGTCGGAGATGTTGTGAGTATCCTCGTGCTGCGAAGTATTGTGCCAGCGATCCCGTCGAGTCATCAGCTCAGTGTGGTCAATGTCAAAGCCACGGTGTTACAAGCAGACTATCAGCAGCTCGACGGTCACTTGTCGTTTGCTGTCGGGGGAAATCTCGCGTGGCTCAATGCGCCGAATCGGCTCCAACATCTATGGATCGCGGGCACGTTCACGCGGGTTCGCTCGCGGCTGACAGTGATGGCGTTTTACAACCTGTCGGACCGCGACGTGTACACCATCAATGCAGGCACTTTCGGTTCTGTCGCGATGCGATACGCATCCAATGCGGTTGGTTTCGGCTTAGGGTTGGACGTGCACGTGCCAAGCCGTGATGACCTTCACGTTCTGGCTGAGCTGTGGAATAGCGATCTGGCGCGCCCGTACCAAACGATGCTTGTGTTGGGTATTCGGATGGCAAACAGTGCTATTGCACTTGATGCAGGAGTTGCGGTCTCATCACAAGCAGTACTTCCGTTGGCAGCACTGAGCTGGACGCCATGGTGAAAGATCAAATCGAATCGAGCCAACGGCGGAATTCTTCTTCGTCTTGTGCTGAAGGAAACTGCTTGTAGCGCGACAGCGCGGGCAGTGGATGAGGGGTGGTGTCCTCGTGTTCCTGCTGCTGTTGCGCTTTATTGCCAGTAAGGTGTGGGTCATCAGTTGAGACGACCTTCTGCGGAGACTCAAGTACCGCCCGAACTTTCTCGTAGATAGTCGAGCGAGTAAAAGGCTTGCGAATAAATCCTGCAGCGCCGCACTTCATTGCATCCATCAGAAGCTCGACTTCTGTTGCCACGCTCAAAATGAGCACAGGGATGTCTGCCGTTTGTGGCAGTCGTTTGAGCAATCGCAGTACCTGCATGCCAGTCAGATCTGGCATAATCAGATCGAGGATTACCGCATCGGGGATATGCTCGAGTGCACATGCGATGCCCTCGTACCCATCACGTGCGATGAGTGGTTCCCATCCGTAGCTGGCAACGATCTTGGCAACAATGCGCTGCATCCATGTGTTATCATCTACGATGAGAATTAGCGGGGCATCGTTCATCGCCGGTTGTATTATAGGGGTGTTGTCTCTTTACTTGGTTGCTTCGGTGCATGCTGCTGCAAGCAGCCGAGCGCGCTTTTGAGCGTTTCCGGTGTGGCTTGTGTCGCTTGCCGATTGAGTTCAATGATGCGGTCGTACACTTCTTTGCGGTGTACTGGAACGTCTTTCGGTGCTTCGATTCCAACACGGACAATGCCGCGGTCGTAACTCAAGATGGTTATTCTGATCGAATTGCCGATCGTAATGACTTCACCAATTTTTCGTGAAAGTACTAGCATATTATTTCGTCGCCATTTGTTGAATACCAATGGGATGTGCCGTTGAGTACTTGTCCGACGGAATGATAATCTGGCTGCCGCGTTGCTCGCGAACGTCCAGAATGATAGGTGCTTTCAAGTTTACTGTCGCCCCGCCTGAGCCAAGTGTGAGAATGACCAGTGGAGTGTATTGCTGAAAGTCACTATACTCCTTGCCGGGAGAATAGTCTGGTACCAGAAAAAACGGGCTGATGACCGGAAAACTTAATTCCGGATGATCAACTGACAGCAGCCAACGGACAGGCTCGGTTCGATCGTCTCGGACGATGATGAACTGATGAAGATCGTCGAAACCAAGCAAACCATCGGCAAAGAGGAAGATGTGCCGTTCTTCCACGAGTATCTCACCGAACTGTTCAGTGGCGAGCTTGCGGATGCTTTTCGACGGTGTCGTTGCCGTCATTGATGCAGAATGGAGTGTTGCTGTGTCCATTAGATGTACCATCCTTGGTTGTACACGCTCAGCGATCGAGTGCGATCAGAATTTCGACACGACGATTTTTCGGCGATGCGGGGTCGGCAACAAGTGGCTTGCTTGCTCCGAAGCCTCGTACGACCACACGCGATTCCGGTACACCATTGTGTATGAGTGCAGAGGCTACGGCTGTGGCGCGTTCGACCGAGAGGGCGATATTGGTCATTCCGTTGCGTGGTGCTACTGCGTCGGTGTGTCCATCAACGGTAATTGTCGTGGTACCGTTCCGAAGAGCAGCTGCTAGCTCACCGAGTGCATGCTCTGCAGAAGCATCGAACCGGCTCGAACCGCGTTCGAAGAGCACTTCGTCAGCAAGCACGCAACGGAATGTTGTACTGTCGTGCTCGATGTCGGCAGGCGACAGCTTTGCCAGTGCTGCTTCGATCGGGAGCGTCGCGCCGACTGATGTATCGCTCGTATTGGTCGAACCGAATACCGACGCCGCTGCGCGTGCAAGCTGACGGTACCGATCCGCATCCGCTCGAAATGTCGTTGAAAGAACCACGAACACACCCACCAGCAGCGTTACCATGTCGGCGTAACTGATCAAGTAGCGATTATCATCCTCGCGCTCGTGCATGGCAACGGTCGTGTGACGTGTTCGTTTGGTGTTATCGGCAGCTCTTCGGAAAACTCAAGCGTTCCGTTGCAAGTAGTTTTGCACATCATGTTTTGTCTCTGCATCATGGCGCGTTTCACCGCTGAAGAATTACTCGCTGCAATCGAACCGGTCATCACCGACAATCCAAATGATGTTTGCGTCGAAGGCGTTTCGACAGACACGCGAACACTTCAACCAGGCGAACTTTTCATTGCACTCAGAGGCGACTGCTTTGATGGCCACGACTTTGTCGAGACAGCGATCAAACGCGGTGCACGTGCGCTTGTGCTCGATCTGACGAGGCGGGGTAGTATAGACACGCATGGTGTGCCGACACTATGGGTACACTCGACACTCGATGCACTCGGCATGCTGGCACGATATCATCGTCGGAGATGTTCGATTCCGGTCATTGCTGTTGCCGGATCAGTTGGTAAGACGACAACCAAAGACATGGCAGCACATATTCTCAGCGAACGCTACGTGGTGCATAAAACTCCCGGCAATTGGAACAATGCGATTGGTGTGCCACTTGTATTGCTCGGCATCGCACCGCATCACACGGCAGCTGTTGTCGAACTGGGTACTAATCATCCGGGGGAGATTGCTGCGCTCTGCCGGATCGCCAAACCGACACATGGCGTTATCACTGCGGTTGCAGAAGAACACCTGGAGTTTCTGGGCGATCTCGATGGTGTTGAACGAGAGGAAACAGCGCTCTTTAATTGGCTATCAACAAGTGGAGGTATCGCGTGTGTCAATCTCGATGATGAACGCTTGCGGCATTATGCGGCAGTCCTTCCAGCTGCAGTAACATTTGGAACGGTGGAGAATGCTGCTGTGCGGGCGACAGTGCACTTTGAAGCTGATACACTCTTTCCTCTTGTGACGATCGATGTTGGCACGCAGCAAGCGATTGCCCGTGTGCAGCAACCAGGCTATGCAGCTGCTCAATGCGCGATCGCGGCGGCTGCAATTGCAGCAAGCGTTGGTCTTGACCCACGCACAATTGCCACAGCACTTTCCTCATACCTGCCAGAAAGAGGGCATGGCTACGGTCGAATGATTGTCCAGTGTACCTGCAGTGGTATTGTGATTTTGAATGACTGCTACAACGCAAATCCAGCATCGATGCGATCTGCGCTTGATACACTCGCTGCATATCCGACTGCTGGTCGGCGAATTGCTCTACTTGGTGATATGCGCGAGCTCGGTGCGGCAACTGCTCCTGCACACCGTGCAATCGTCCGTTATGCGGCTGAACGTGCCGATGTGATCATCGCAATCGGTGAAGCGATGGGGCATGCACTTGACAGAATTCCTTCTACTTATCATGCGCGAACGCATACCGATGCAGCTCTGTTGGTTCGCCAGTTCGCACAGGGCGGAGATGTGCTACTGGTGAAAGGTTCACGCTCGCTACGCCTGGAGACAGTTATTGCCATGCTTGATGCGCCGTAGCTTTGTATGTCAAATTCAATGCTCGTTTGTACCGATGCAGCCAAAATGCCCTTCCGAATCTGCTATTGAAATGACCGAATTGGTCCTCCCTAACGATACAAACTATCTGGGCAACTTGCTCGGTGGTCGCCTGATGCATTGGGTGGACATTGCCGCAGCATTGGCAGCGATGAAACACAGCGGACGCGTCTGCGTGACAGCATCAGTTGATAGCATCAGCTTTTTCGAACCGATCAAGCTTGGCCACGTTGTGCGTATTTATGCGATGGTCAATCGCGCATTCCGCACTTCGATGGAAGTTGGTGTTAAAGTGCTTCGGGAAGACCCGATCAATGGCTCCACTGCGCACGTTGCGACGGCATACTTGACCTTTGTTGCAATAGACCAGTATGGCAAACCGCTGTCGGTTCCACCGATTCAGCCCCGCACATCGGAAGAACAACGTCGCTACGAAGCTGCTGAAATCCGTCGTCAGCACCGTCTGGAACAGCGTGAGCTTCTTCGGAAGCGGCATGAAGAGGTGCAGTCGGAGCATCGCACTGGTGCATGTTGAACATGCTCAATGATGCGATGATGAGACTATCGGCACACGAGCAATTTCGCATACTCTCCGACGGTGTTGCTGACATCATCCCTGAAGAAGAGTTCTTTGCAAAGCTTGAACATTCTGTGAAAACAGACACTCCGCTTCGTGTCAAGCTGGGATGTGACCCGTCACGGCCGGATCTTCATATCGGGCACGCAGTCGTGCTCGAAAAGTTACGGCAATTTCAACAGCTGGGACATCAGGTGATTTTCATCATCGGGGACTTTACAGCGATGATTGGCGATCCCAGTGGACGATCGAAAGTACGCCCTGCACTGACGCTGGACGAAACGCAAATCAATGCACGCACCTACCTGGAGCAGGTCGGTATTGTGCTTGATGTTTCACAGGCAGAGATTCGACACAATTCCGAATGGCTTGCACGATTGACGTTTGCTGATGTTATTCGGTTGGCATCGCAAGTGACGGTTTCGCAAATGCTCGAACGTGATGATTTCCATCAGCGGTTCGATGGCGAGCAACCAATAGCCCTCCACGAGTTTCTCTATCCTCTGGCGCAGGGAGTGGATTCTGTGCATGTCTGCGCAGATGTCGAAATTGGTGGCACAGACCAGCGATTCAACTTTTTACTTGCTCGCGAGCTGCAAAAACACGCTGGTCAGCAGCCACAAGCGATCGTCTTGATGCCCCTGCTCGAGGGAACTGATGGCGTGCAGAAAATGAGCAAGTCGCTGGGCAATTATATCGCTTTGCTTGACCCGCCACGAGAGATGTTCGGGAAGGTCATGTCAATACCTGATGAACTCATTGTTCGCTACTACCGATATGCTGCGTTTGCGTCGGCTGACGAGGCACACGCGATGGAAGAACAGCTGCGGAATGGTTCGCTTCATCCGCGGGATGCAAAAGCGTATGTTGCCGAGCGATTGGTAGCACGGTATCATGGTGAGGATGCAGCTCGCCACGCACGCGAGGAATTCGACAGAATGTTTCGTCAGAAAGAACTTCCTGACCAGATCGAAACCATCGAATTAGCGATTGCAGCACCAGTGCCATTAGTTGAAGTCCTTGTTGCTGCGGGACTGGTACCCTCAAAAAGTGAGGCCCGGCGGCTTATCGCAGGTGGTGGTGTGTATGTAGAGGCGCAGCGCATCAATGATCTGCATGCCAGAATCGAGCGGGCTGGGGAGTACATCCTCAAGGTCGGCAAACGTCGGTTCGCGCGTGTGAGAGTGCAGTAGTTGTGTGTTACCTAATTCAGACGTTACCTACTAAGCTCCGCGCGATGACCATGCGTTGGATTTCGCTCGTTCCTTCGCCGATAGTCAGGAGCTTCGAGTCGCGCCAGTACTTTTCGACGGGGTATTCCTTGATATAACCGTAGCCGCCGTGTATCTGCACAGCATCTTCGGCAGTACGAACGGCGACTTCACTGGCAAAAAGCTTGGCTTGCGATGCCTGGCGACGGAATGGCTTACCATTATCTCGAAGCCATGCAGCGCGGTAAGTGAGCAAGCGTGCTGCTTCAATCTCCATGTTCATCCGTGCCAACTTCATTGCAATGCCTTGATGCTCGGCGATCGGTTTACCGAACTGGACGCGCTCTTGCGCGTACCGTATCGCTGCTTCGAAGGCGCCTTGTGCTAAACCTACCGAGAGTGCCGCTATTGTAATACGTCCGCCGTCGAGTATTGCGAGCGCTTGTTGAAACCCGTCGCCTTCCTCGCCGAGCCGGTGCGATGCAGGTACCCGCACATCATCGAATGCAAGTGATGCAGTATCGCTGCAGCGCATGCCTACCTTGTTTTCCTTCTTACTTGCGTAGAATCCGGGCATGGTCTTGTCCACAACAAACGCACTAATACCACGCTTGCCTTTATCTGGGTCGGTCAGTGCCATAACCACGGCAATTGAGCCGACATTACCGTGTGTGATGAAGTTTTTACTTCCGCGAATGATGTAGTAATCGCCATTGCTGATTGCAACGGTTCGCATCGAGCCAGCATCGGAGCCGGAGCCGGGCTCTGTCAGTCCCCACGCACCGAGAGTTTCACCGCGTGATAGGGGCACTACATACGTGCGGCGAAGATCTTCACTGCCGTAGCGGTAGATGTGGTACGTGCACAGCCCGTTGTGTGCTGCGACACCGAGTGCGACTGCTGGACAAACGCGCGCAATTTCTTCGACGATGATTGCACAGTCGAGTGCACCTAATCCAGCGCCTCCGTACTCGGGTGGAATGAGAATACCGAGGAACCCAAGCTCGCCAAGCTTGCGGAAAATCTCGTGCGGAAATTCCTGCGTTTCGTCGAAATACGCAACGTGAGGGTGAATCTCCGTCTCGGCAAAGTCGCGTGCGAGTTGGCGAATCTGCTGTTGTTCTTGACTGAGTTCGAACGATATAGCTGAAGTGAACATAAAATTCAGGTGTCGTTTTGTGAACACAGACACTGCATAAACGTACGAGCGGTGCCGCTCGGTTTCGTGCCAAGCAAAGTTACGACCTACTGCACACGATGAAGTTCTACCGAAGAGTGTCGATACTATGTGTGCGACACATACACGTACATCGGCAATGCGTTTTGATCTGGATGCATATTTGGCGAGTCTGCCAGAGGATCAACGGTATGTGATGCTCGAGCAACTCTGGTTATGGGGCAGCACAGCAGCTGTTACCGGTGCTGTCCTGATAGCAACAGCACTGTGGCATCTTGTGCAATAGAAGCAGAAGCCTGTGCTCGTTGCGAGCAGCTCGCAGTAAACCTACTGCGCAGAGGGTAGAGATGCGTAGATTCGCACCTGTCATCAGTCAAACCAAACCGGAAGAAGCCATATGCATCAGCGCGTGGTGCTTGCCCTTGCTTTTCTGAGTGCGTGGATGATCGGATGCGCCAAGAAAGCCGAGCCTGTACCGATCGAACGATGGGAACGTTACACTGATCCAATTCGCAGATTTTCCATCGAGTATCCTGCCAATTGGTCCCACCGTACCATCGCGGGTGAACAGTTCTACGCTATCTCGATTGCTGGTGCCGAACAGCGCTTCCTCGAATACGGAGAAGGACCATCAGCAGCAAAGCTCGAAATGCGTGTGGTGAAGACAGCCACACCCCTGGAACAGTTTATCAAGGATGACAAAGTGTTTGCTGATGAAGCCTACATAACTGAACAAACCACCATTGCTGGTGTGCCTGCAACAAAGCTTTCGTACCAGTTCGAAGCACCCGATGGCAAATTCCAGGGATTCAAGGTTTATGCATCGAAAGACAGCTTCATCACCACTATTGAATTTGCCGCATTCGGTGGTACGTTCGAATACTACAAGCCCGCCACTGAGCGAATACTTGCCTCAGTGATGTTGCCACAGCTACAGTCTGCACAGCCGGTGGACACCATGCCTAAAGGTCCTGAGCCACCATCGGCGACGTTCGCTCGTGCAAAAGGCAATGGATACAGCATCGAAATCCCGGACAATTTTCGCGTCAAAGGTATAAGAGCACAGGGTGCGATTGGTGGTTCGGAGTATCTCGGCAGTCGTCTTGATTGCACAATACGCGTGGATATTCTTGATGCATCGAAACAATCAAAGCTCGAGAAAATTGCCAGCGACAACCGTGCCTCGTTCGGTGGCGGTGAGCCTCAACGAGTCAAACTTGGTGGTGTCGACGCCGTGCTATTTGCATATTCGCCGCAGAAGGGAATCGAGCGGCGAGTATACTTGGCAGTCAAAGACAACAAACTCTATCGTGTGTTCTTGACGTGGAATAAGCAAGAGGAGTCAGTTTACAAGCCGATCTTCGATCGAGCCATTGCGTCGTTCAGATTCGAGTAAAGATTGGTCTCAATTGATGTGAAACGAGGGACTATCGCAAACAGCCGTAGTGGACGCTTCTTTGTGCTGCTGTTACCACCGGAACATGATACCGGCGAAAATGCGAATGTCGTTCGAATTGAGTGTTCCGAGCCGCTTGCCAAACGCTTGCAGTGATGACATATCCGACAGCGGGAATGTGTAACGTGCATCAGCAACAAGACTGAGAATACCGAGCGGTATTTCCAGTCCTGCACCGATATCTGCAGCAGCGATGGTTGTTCGAGCGTTTGGCTTGACGTCGAGTGGTATCGAACCACCGACGCCAGCTGTATCGGTCTTCAGCGATGTGGTTGCCGACAGTTGAATGCGCACGTTCGGTCCAGCGAAAAAGTATGCGCGAATGCCACTTGTGCCGGTGGCGACTTTGAGCAGTACGGGGATTTCGACGGAGGTAATTTGATGTTCGAACTCGAGCGTCTGCGGCATAGTGGGGGGCAACGAGTCAGGCGCATACTGTGCCAGTGTGCTGCGGGGAATGTCGGTTGTTGTTGTGCGAACGCTATACGTTGGCTCTACCTGGATTGAAAAAACACCGCCGAGGGGGAATTCTTGCACTGCCGCGATTGTGAAGTTTGCCAGGCTGCCAGCCTGCAGACTCGCCGAGGAATCTGCAGTGTACTTCCAATTGGGCAGCGTCGCGCCGATTTTGATACCTGATGATTGCCCAAAGAGAACAGAAGACACTGCCAGGATAACTGCAAGGTGCAGTAAGAGTTTCGCGTTCACGACACTTTAGTGAGCAGTGGTAAAACAATTTTTGCCAAAATACAACACGAAACTCAGCACATGTTCGTTATTAGAGCTGTCACTCTTTTGTGCTACCCTGCCCTGGAGTCCTGCTACGTTAGGTTACCTGCTCGTGTAGTTCATTTCTGCTGACGACTGTTTTGTCTTTCTCTGATAGAGGACCGATGAGTCTTCAACCTTGTCGTTTGGAAGCCAGCGATGAATGTTTCATCGCAGCACCGCCACATCGTGTATGGCAATTGCTTCGCCGTATTGAACAGTGGCCACAATGGAATCGGCATGTCCGAGTGCTGAGCGTGCGGTCACGGATCAACCCGATGCACTTTTGCTGGAAAGTCAGCGGTATTCGCTTGCACAGTGATATCACTGCGGACCGTCCCACCCGCACGTTACAGTGGAAATCGGTCGGGCGTGGCATTCTTGCACGTCGTTCATGGATGCTGATACCAGAAGCCGGCGGCACACGTGTTATCACACATGCCGAGTTGGAAGGTCTGGCGGTTTGCATCCGCCCGATTGCAACCCAGCGATTGCTCCGTCTGCGAACGCATCAAGTGCTCGTAGAGCTCCGCAATGCGGCGGAATCAGCGCACTCGAGTGTCCGGATGAATTAAATCTGCCTTTACACCTCCTCACCGTGTAATTGAGCTTGATATTCCTGCACGAGCTTTTGTTGCACGTGTGGAGGTACGGGGTGATATTCAGCAAATTCAGCTGTGTAGATGGCGCGTCCTTGCGTCATCGAGCGCAGAGCCGTGGAATAGCGATCGAGTTCTGCCAGCGGCATTCGTGCATAGATTTTCTGGTAATGGCCGTCCGAATCCATACCTAAAATGACGGCGCGTCGTGCCGGCAAATCGCTTATGACATCACCCATGTACTCGTCGGGTACGATGATGGTTACCGAGTAGATCGGCTCGAGTAACTTCGGATCGGCTTGAAGAAAAGCTTCCTTGAACGCCATCATTCCGGCAGTTTTGAATGCTGCTTCGTTGGAGTCAACAGGATGCATTTTTCCGTCGTACACCGACACACGGATATCGCGCGCGGGGTTGCCGGTTAGCGGGGCAGCGCTCATTTTTTCCATGATACCCTTGACGATCGCCGGCATAAAGCGCGTATCAATGACGCCTCCGACAATGCAATTCAAGAACACAAGCTTGCCTCCCCACGGTAAGTCGTATTCTTCAGTTGCCCGAACAGTGAGCCCACTGGGAAGTGGCATCCCCTCGGTCCACGGCTCGACAAGCATGTGAACTTCGGCGAATTGACCAGCGCCACCAGTTTGTTTTTTGTGGCGATACTGCGCACGTGCAGCACGTTGAATAGTCTCGCGATACGGAATGCGTGGCTCGACGAAGCGAACATCCACTTTGTAACGGTTTTGCAAGCGCCATTTTGCAACCGTTAGATGTAGCTCGCCCTGCGCGTAGAGAATTGTTTGCTTGAGTTCCTGTGAATGCTCGACGATGAGGGTCGGATCTTCTTCGTGTAACTGGTGCAGGGCACTGCCGACTTTTTCTTCGTCGCCTTTGTTGACCGGTTCGACAGCAACACGAATTTTCGGCTTGGGAAATTCGATGGGTGGGACTACAACATCGCTTCCTTTCTCGCGAAGCGTGTTGTTGACATGAGTGTTCTTGAGCTTGACGACCGCACCAAGATCGCCGGCGACAAGCTCGCTGACTTCGCTGCGCTTTTTGCCGTCAACGATGTACACGTGTCCGATTGTTTCCGCGGTGCCTGTCTGTGCATTGATCAGCGTCATACCTGGTCGGAGTGTTCCCGAATAGACTTTGAAAAATGACATATCGCCGACATTCGGTTCGCTGATTGCTTTGAACACAAAAAGCACCGTCGGTCCTGTCGGATCGCCCGGGATTGGCTTGCCATTTGTATCGAGTACCGGCGTAGGCAATTCGTTGGCGCTCGGTGCGACATTGTCTATGAACCCAAGGATACGTCCACTGCCCATGTTGTTTTTAGCTGACACGCAGAAGACAGGAAACAACTGGCGACGGATCATTGCGGTTTTGAGTCCGGTGCGCATTTCGTCTTCGTCGAGCGAGCCTTTCTCGAAGTAGCGATCCATGAGGGTTTCGTCATTTTCGGCGATTGCTTCGATGAGCTCATTGTGGAGTCGGTTGGCACGCTCACGTTCACTCTCCGGAATCGGCAGTTTTTGCGGTTTACCACCGTGTGAGGGAAATTGGTAGAGCGTCATTTTCAGTACATCCACGATCACATCGAAGCCCGGTCCCTGCCGGATGGGATACTGTACAACCGTGACGGCACGACCAAAGCGGTCACGTGCTTGCTCAACAGTGCGCTCAAAATCAGCGTTTTCGTGGTCGAGCTTATTGATAGCGAAAATCATCGGCGTGGAAAATTGCTCGGTGTAGCGCCAGATTAGTTCGGTGCCAACTTCGACGCCACTGGCAGCATTGAGCACGAGGACACCGGTATCAGCGACGCGGAGGGCAGTAATGATCTCCCCGCAAAAGTCGTCGTAGCCAGGTGTGTCGAGCAAATTGATTTTGTAGCCGCGCCAGTCGAGGTGCATCAGTGTTGTAAAAACAGAGCTGCCGCGCTCATGCTCGATGTCGGTGTAGTCGGACACCGTGTTACGATCTTCGACGCTACCACGCCTGGTAATTGCGCCTGCTTCGAAGAGCATCGCTTCAGCCAATGTCGTCTTACCCGATCCGGTGTGACCGAGAAGAGCGACGTTTTTGATGTGCTGAACATCGTACTGCATAGGCAAATTCTCCCGCAAGTGGTGAAAAAAACAGCGCCTTGGGTCGCAGGAGGGCGACAGAAGGCTGCGTGCAAACTTAGAAAAACACTGCCGGTATCTGTTACGGTAGTGAATGGCACTCGATGCGATCGCTCATAATAACGGTGTCACAGCGCCAGCGATCGTCATCGGTGTAGGGATAATCGCTCATCGTGTGAAGACCACGGCTTTCTTTGCGATGCATAGCGCTCCGTACAATCAGCCAAGCGACTGTTACCAAATTGCGCAATTCGATGAGATCAGCGGTGAGTCTTGTGCGCCGATAGAAATCCTCGATTTCCTCACGGAGAAGCTCGATCCGGCGCAATGCTCGCTGCAGTCGCAGTTCTGATCGGACAATACCGACGTAGTCCCACATAATGGTTTGCAGCTCTTGGCGGTCATGGGAAAGCAGTATCCACTCCTCGGCATTCTGCGTGCTGCTATCATCCCATGGTGGGATATTGTCGAATTCTGCGCCAATGTGCGGTGGAGGGTCAGAAGAAATGGATGCAAAAGCACGCTCGGCAAAGACGACGCCTTCGAGCAGCGAGTTGCTTGCCAGACGATTCGCACCATGAACTCCGGTGCAGGCAACTTCGCCACAGGCATAGAGGCGTCGTATCGTTGTTCGCGCATCAAGATCGGTCTGCACTCCACCGCAGCAGTAGTGCGCTGCTGGCACGACAGGGATCATGTCGTGCGGAAGATGAATGCCCCGCTCTGCACACACAGCAACGATGGTTGGAAAACGCTCGCGGAAGCTTGCTTTGTCCAGATGACGCACATCGAGCCAGACAAAGCGGTCGCCACGTGTCTTGAGTTCGTTGTCTATGGCGCGGGCAACAATATCGCGCGGTGCTAATTCAGCACGTTCGTCGTAGCGAGGCATGAATCGCTCACCTGCACTGTTTCGCAAGATTGCACCGACACCGCGCACCGCTTCACTGATGAGAAACGCTGGTCCAGTTCGGTCGGATTCATAGAGCGCGGTGGGGTGAAACTGAATGAACTCCATGTTTGCGATTGCTGCTCCAGCACGATATGCCATTGCGATGCCGTCGCCAGTGGCTATTGTTGGGTTGGTTGTGTGTGCATATACTTGGCCACACCCACCAGTTGCCAATACTGTGGCACGGGCAAAAAATTGCTCAACAATGCCGCTTGCCGTCAAGGCATAGACGCCAAAACATGTCGGGACATTTGTTGGTTGATAGCACAGATGGTGTTCCGTCATCAATTCGACGGCAATGGCATGCTCAACGATACGCACTGATGGTCGCTGGCTCAGCGCATCGAGAAGTGCACGTTCGATGGCAGCGCCAGTTGTATCTCGCGCATGAACGATGCGATGATGACTATGCCCACCTTCGCGACCAAGATCGAGGACCGTGCCCCGTCGGGTGAACTCAACACCGATGTTCAGTAGGGTTTTGATTACATGTGGGGCACGATGCACGATAAGTTCCACTGCATCGCGATGGCACAGACCAGCGCCTGCCTGAATCGTGTCTTCACGATGGGATTCGGGCGAGTCATCCGGTCCGATGGCAGCGCTAATCCCGCCCTGAGCATAATTAGTGTTCGATTCGGCTCGCTGTTTCTTGGTCAGGACCGTTACACTACCCAGCTCAGAAGCGAGTAAGGCAAAGTACAAGCCTGCGATGCCACTGCCAAGCACAAGAAAATCGGTCGAGTGCTTGGCGAACATCAGCGATCCTGCTGCCAGCGTTCCATTCTACGCTGATACTGCTCAAGTTGCTGCTCCAACACATCCAAGGCACGATAGAGTGTATCGGAGTAGCGCATAAGCTGATCGGCTGTCCGCTCGATGGCATTGAGTGTTGGTTCCATGCTTTTTAGCAATTGCTCAACCTGCTGGAGATCGAAGAGCAGGCGTGTACTGTCATTGACTCGGCTGGTTAGGTCTTCGAGCTGCGTCAATGCACGATTGAGTTGCTCAACGAAGGGATGGTTTTTTCCCTCAATGGACAGTGAGTCAACATCCGGCGTTGAAAACGTAGTGATATCGGGGGGCGAGGGCGGGAGCAATGGTTCAGTCGAACTCAATGCATCGCTTTTTCTTTTGAGCAATTGTGCGTACTCGGTTGCCTTACGAGCGTAATGTTCTGCTTGCTTGGCGTAGCGTTCAGCAATACGTCTGTACTGCTCTGAATACTTGCGATGGCGTTCGGCAATGCGCTTCAGGTCACTATTGAGTTGGAACCACGTGCTATCACGTTTTGACAGACGGCGATTGGTAATGCTTTTATTGGTTGATTTCGGCACAATGATGATAGTGTCAAGTTTCCCGTTTGAGTAAAGCTCTATAATTGTTTTGTCGCGTTCTTCGTGTAAGCGTGCTTCGTTCGGTTTACCCTTATCAGCGGCTATTGACAAAGCCAATGCAGCAATCAAGGTAAGACCCATGCGCGCTACAGCGAACATAGCACAACCCTGAAGGATGGTGAAACACACTCAAAATTAGCATCGAGAGCCTTGAAAGCGTGCAGCCGCTATCCAACACGGACAGCGGCTGCATCGGAAGAGGGTTCTCCGGGAATTGACTCTATGCAGTGACGCAATCGCTGGACGTAAGATGTACCTCCGATTGTTGCAGCGCCGATTGATAGAGTGCTTCGAGCACAAGCATACGCTCGACGGCTTCCTCGGCGGTCGAGACAATAGGGACAAGTCCTTGGACACCCGCGACGAAATGCTTCAGCTCGGCTTCGTATGAGCGGGCATATGCCTCTACCTTTGATGCATGCTGTACTGGCGAGTGAACCGACATGCTGCCATCAAGCTGCCGAACGACTTTGAATGGGTTGATGAACGCGCTGCCATGTTTGCCGTACACGTTACAGTAGAACAGGTCGTCGGGTCGAACCAACGACCAACTTGTTTCGATGGACGCAACGCTGCCATCAGCGAAATTGATGCTTGCGATCGCAACGTCTTCGATCGTTGGGTGGGTGTTGTAAAACAGTGATGCAGACACCGAACGGACTGGGGTGGCACGGAACAAGTAGAGAACTAGATCAAGCATCACCAACCCCAGCTCGAAGAGGACACCACGGCCGTGTTGTTCAGCCAGCAGCCGTAGACGGGCATCGCCGCTGTGGGGCTTGAGCCAGCCAGCTTTCGCGTAGTAAACACGTCCGAGCTGTTCTTGCTCGATGTAGTTTTTCATCAGCACAACGTCACTGCGAAAGCGGTGATTCATACCGACCATCAATTTGACTCCACGCGCGCGCGCTTTCTCTGCCAATAGTGCTGCTTCGTCGCTCGTGCGAGCCAGGGGGCGCTCGACCAGTACATTCATTCCCGCTTCGATACAGGCGCCGGCGATATCGGCGTGTGTATCGGTGCTGGTGCAGATATCCACTGCATCGAGTGGCAGGCTAAGTAATTCCTCGGTTGAGCGCACAGCGTGGGGGATTCCGAATCGCTCTGCGACTGCGCGTGCTTTCGAATAGTTGCGGTCGCATACAGCGATAAGTTCAACGTTCGGCAATCGCCGAAGAATCGGCAAATGCACGCTTTGCGCGATGTTCCCAGCGCCGACGACGGCGAGGACTATTTTTTTCATGATTTGCCTCCGTTCGTTGTGATGGTGCGGCTCTAATGGTGCGGTGGCGAATACCGTGCCAGTTTATCAAAAGTTCCAGCGTTCATCGCACAATCGCTTCCGCACGCAGCAGTGATGTGCCACAGAAACGCTATCGGTTGAGATTTTGTTTCAGCCACCCCTTGCGCCTACTGTCAACTGTTTGGTACACTGTTGGACTTCATTGACGATCAAGATGGGGGATCAGCGCTGAGATCAACTGTTCCAGTTTCGGTGCTGCCTCTTCGGCAGTAGCGATAATCTCTTCAGCCGTGACAGGGCGAAGTGCATCAGGAAAGCATTCGTCGGTTAACATCGAGAATGCCACCACGTGCAGCCTGCTGTGTACAGCAGCGATAACTTCCGGAACAGTGCTCATACCAACGGCATCAGCGCCGATGAGGCGAAGGAAACGGTACTCCGCACGCGTTTCGAGATTGGGTCCGTGCACTGCAACCAGTACACCTTCCCGCAAGGGAATGTGTTCGGTAAGTGCTGCTTGGCGTGCGAGGTCGCGCAGTGTGGCTGAGTATGCGTCACTCATGTCAGGAAAACGGTTGCCGAGTACATCGTCGTTCGGACCGATGAGTGGGCTGTCGCCCATCAGATTGATGTGATCAGCGATGAGCATCAGATCGCCACGGCGGAAGAGTGGGTTGAGCGCGCCAGCGGCATTGGTCAGCACAAGCGTGTGAACGCCCAGCGCTGCTAACAGTCGCACCCCGTAGGTCACCTGCTGCATTGTGTAGCCTTCGTAATAGTGCACTCTGCCTTGCATGATCGCGACAGGTATACCCGACCACGTGCCCAGAAGTAATTGTCCTCGGTGACTCGGTGCTGTGGAACGCGGCATGTGGGGAATCTCGGTATAAGCAATTGCTTGCTCGACAGCGCAGCGCTCCGCAAGGTGCTGCAAACCAGTACCGAGCACAATCCCAACGCGTGGCTCCACGTCTGTCCGAGTGGTGACCGCTGCTCGGCTTTCTGCGAGCATTTCACGAAGGTGGTGCATAAGTGCCGATAGAAGGAGGTGGAACGTCCTCAGCTGATTGCAAGTGTGGCGGTACAACGGGGAGTCGGATGTGAAAAGTTGTGCCGACCCCTTCGGTGCTTTCGAGCGTAATCGTGCCGCCATGCGCATCGACAATCCAGCGTACAATTGCTAATCCCAAACCTGTGCCCCCTACTGTGCGGGAGCGGGCTTTGTCAACGCGATAAAAGCGGTCAAAAATGTGGGGAATGTCCTCAGCGGGAATCCCAACACCGGTATCGCTAATTGACAAACAAACCCACGGTTGCTCAACCGAAAGCACCACACGAATCGTTCCGCCCGGTGGTGTGTACTTGATGGCGTTGTCGAGTAGGTTGATGAGAACTTGCCGAAGCCGTCCACGGTCGCCGATGATACGGACAAACTGTGGTATGTCGCTGACCAATCGGAGTCCCTGCTCGGCAGCTAACAGTTCGAAATCTTCGCACACATCCGTGATCAATTGACTCAGATCCACAAGCTCGTGTTCGATCTCGACTTGACCAGATTCAGCACGCGACAGCTC
>JAOAEV010000010.1 GCA_026416585.1 Chlorobiota bacterium
GCTACTCATGAGCTGTGTGAGTTGCCCACTGACAGTTCCAAGTGTGCCGGCATTTTGTCCTCCTGAGTTGACGATACCCAGATTGAAACCTGCCGATGGACGTGCGCTGTTTTGGAGCGTGAGCGTGAACGTACTGGTCGAACCCTGTGTGACCGTGGTTGGTCCACTCAAGCTGAGCGATGTTGCGCTCGACGACGATGTCCCATGGCATGTGCATCCTGTGGTGGTATATCCCGCTGTACCGGCAGAATATGCCCACAGCTGTCCTGTTGCGATGATCAATGTAACAATGCAGCATGCATACTTCATGGGAACCCTCTGAAAAATGTTGAAACATTGATTTATCTAAACACTCAGCCTATGTGCGTTATACTTACTTTGCTCAGTAGGGAGCGATAACGATGGGTATTGAGTGTGTGTTACCAGCGATGCTCAGGATAAGTACATACATTCCTGCACTCAGCCTCCCACCGGTTGTTGGGTCTTGTAGCGAGAGGGTGCATCGCTCGTCGAGCGGTTCCTGCCACACGGTTACAATACGACCACTTTGATCGTATAGTACAGCGTGATCAATCGGTCGCGATACTGTGACACTGACATGTTCACCAGCTGGTTGCGGGTAGATTTGTTTGATCGGTGATAGCTCAGTTTCCACCGACGTGACCTGTCTTATGTGTAGTCGAATCGGTTCAGACATGATACTCCCGCACGAGTTAGAAATGCGTGCGGTGTAGATACCGCTGTCGCTCAGTGTTGTGCGTGGGATGCTAAAACGGGTAGTGGTAGCACCATTGATAGCAGTACCGTTTTTGAGCCATTGATACGTTGCCGTGCTGTCGTCTGCTATAGTGATGTACAGCTCTGCTGCCTCGTTTTCTGTGACGGTTGTATCTGCACTTTGCGATAATAGGCGTGGTTTGGGTCGAACCACAACCGACACTGATGCACTTGTAACCGAACCGCACGCGCCCGTAATGACACATGCGTAGTTCCCAGATTGGTTAACGACCAGATTCGATAGTGTTAGCTGTGCGGATGTAGCTCCCGGTATCGGGGAGCCGTTATGCGTCCATTGGTATGTCAGCGATGCACCGGTTGCACTGACAGACATCGTTGCAGTTCCCCCTTCGCACACATTTCCAGGCGATTGGGGCTGCGTGCGAATTGTTGTTCGCGGATTGATCGTCAAAGTAGGGGTATTCGTGCCGAGCAGCTCATTATCAGCACTCGCGATGCGGAACATATGATTACTGCCCGCAGAAACGTTCTGTGGGATAGTGTAACGATAGGTATTGCTGCCGTCTTGTGCTTCGATTGTTGCCGCTGGAATCCATGACTGCCCGCTATTACTGGAGTACAAAATGGTAGTCGTTGTGATGCCGTAGCTGGTCCAGCGGAGTGTCACCGTATCGCCACTGCAGAACGATGCTGATTGTGTAGGGGTATCGAGAATGATGCCCCGTACAGTGACGGTAGTTGTGGGTAGGAAATTCCACAAATCAGCTGCCGATGAACGCCCGTCACCATCTGCTGCAAGCCCGACAGCACGCAGCGTGTAACGTCCTGGTGTTTCGGGGGCACGCCATTGTACTTGCCACGAGGCCTCCCGATACGTTCCTTGATTGCTCATCGTGCGCCGCGTGCGGTGTGTCAGCTCGCCATTTTGGGATTTCACATACTGATTTTCTGTAGAGGGATACTGCAACATTCCTGCTGGTTGATTTTTGCTGTCAAGCGCTGTTAGGTTGAATCCCGCATAGATCGCGCTGGAATTACGTACCTTAAGGGTGAAAGTATAGATTGTATTTGGGTCGAGTGTTTGCTGCCCCTCAAGCAATACCGTTGTCAAATTATTTGGCTGATTGGCGTGGCAACCGTTGCCACTACAGCCTACACTTGTACGCCCCGTAATTCCCTCCATATATGCATAGAATTGCACTGTACAAGTAGCAAAAGCTATCAAGAGTGTTAGGTGAAACCGTGACGTCATTGTTGATCGGTGCTTTAGTAGAACTTCTACTACAAATGTACATAAAAAAAACGTCAACAACAAAAGCTTGATAGACCAATCAATTATCGCTTGTAGCCAGTGGGATTTCCGTATTTTTGCACCCCGCACCGATGTGCAGTGAAAAATGCGAGCATCCCTGTGCTGCTGGTGTGACAGCTAACGGTGCTCGGCAGACAGGATCCCGTTTCACCTATTGACAGGGCGGACACACCCATGCCTGATCGTCCGTTGAGCATTCTGTTTGTTTCCAGTGAGGTGTATCCCTTCGCCAAAACCGGGGGACTGGCTGATGTCTCACATGCATTGCCGATTGCATTGCGTGAGCTTGGTCACGATGTCCGCGTTATGTTGCCTAAGTATGGCAACGTGAGCGAGCGGCGCAATCGCATCCACGAAATCAATCGTCTCAAAGAAGTGCCGATCGCTGTTGGCGAGCATGTCGAGCCAGCAACGATCAAATCCTCCTCGATGCAGAATCCGCGCACGAAAGTGCAGGCATATGTAACGACCAATTACACGTACTTCGACTCGAAAAAGGGGCTCTATGCCGATCCCGTTACAGGCGAACCTTACAATAACGACGAGCGTTTTATTTTTTTCGATCGTTCGGTAGTAACCACGTGTTTGCTACTTGGCTGGTTCCCAGACATCATCCATTGCAATGCATGGCAGGCGGGACTCATCGGCGCCTACATCCGCACAATGCACGCAAAAGAGTTTGCGCGTACCAGGCTAGTTTTTACCATCCACAATGCAGCTGATCAAGGGATATTCCCCGCTGCAAGCTTGGCAAAAACTGGGCTGCCGAAAGAGGTCTATCCGCGCATCGCGCACGCCAAGCAACTCAATTTCACAAAGGCGGGATTGGAATTCGCTGACGCTATCACAACTGTTAGTCCTACCTACGCTAAAGAGATCGTCAAAGACAAAATCATCAGCGGCGGTCTGCACACGGTCTTTCGCAATTACCACATCGAAGGCATTCTCAACGGTATCGATACCTATCATTGGAATCCCAAGAGTGACCCGTTCATTCGGCATCACTTCGACAGCGAGACGTGGAAAGATGGAAAGGCACAGAACAAGAAAGCACTCCGCGATCGCTTGCGCCTGCCGCACGACGAGAAAGTACCGATTCTGGCAACAATTGGGCGCCTCAGCGATGCGAAAGGAACACCACTGCTGATCGAAGTGCTGCCTGAGCTCCTTCACGACGCTGTGCAGGTCGTTGTGCTTGGTGAGGGTGATCCGTCGCTGGCGAAGACACTCGAAAAACTTGCCGCTAAGCATCCAAAAAAGCTTGCGGTCTTCATGGGCTTCGACGACGAGCTCGCGCACCTGATCGAAGCCGGTGCAGATATGTACCTCATGCCGTCGCTTTACGAACCATGTGGACTCAACCAGATGTACTCGATGGCGTACGGTACGGTCCCCATTGTCCGGGCCACCGGCGGGCTGATCGATACGGTATCCGAGTTCAACCCTGAGTCTCGATGCGGCACGGGTTTTGTTTTCCGCGACTATACCGCTGACGATTTCCTCTCGGCAATCAAACGCGCTCTGGCACTTTACAAAAAAACGACGTATTGGGCTGCACTCGTGCAGAACTGCATGAGCCAGGACTTTTCCTGGGCAAATAGCGCTCGGCAATACCACGCACTGTACTACCGCATTCTCTCCGCGTGATGCGACGCAGAACGCTGGGCATTCTGCTTGTCGGTCTGTCGTTGCTGGCAGCATGCAACGAGCCGCCCACTGCAGTCGGTACAGCAGTAGTGTTCGATACGACCCATGTCGGTCAACTCAGTTCCGATACTCTTCCGCTCATCAGTGCCACCACAAAACTCGATATACCAGGTTATCTGTTCAATGCAGGTGTGCTGTTCATCGGTCGTACTTCGCAGCTCCACGCAACGACGCTTTTGCGATTTACGACACTTCCCGATACGCTCGGTTGGGTCGGTACACAAGACATCCTCGGTGCAAAATTGCTATTGCGGCCCCATCGGTACGTCGTCGGTGATAGTGTGAGTAACGTTCTGGCATTTACTGTGTACGAGCTGACACGCCCGTGGATCACTGCTGATAGTGCAGGCAACGTTGTTATTGAGCCGCGGTGGTATGATTTGTTTTCGACCGGCGGAGTGCCTAGTCCGCAGTATTTCGACCAAACGCCGTTGGCAATCTTCGATGGCAGCCAAAAAATCCCGCTTACTGATTCACTGAGTGATATCGAAGTGCCACTGACGAACGACGGACTTCAGCGGGTAGCTCGGTGGCTGCAGATGAGGACCGATAGCGTGCAGCGGACACAGATTTACGGTATCGGATTTGTGCCGGGCGCTAACTCGACCGTAGTCCGCGAGTTTGAAACTCAAACGACTGGCAGCCCATTCGGTGCATTAGTTCGCTTGCGTATTTATTACCGCCGGCAGGATGGTTCAACCGATTCGGTCCTCGTCTTCTCGGGTAACGACGCAACATTCGTCCATGCGACGGCGCCGAGCAACGGTACACTGCCAGTGCAATCGGTTGTACGCTCGGAAGTCGCAATGACGCTTGATCTATCAGTGCTCCCAACGCTCAATGCTATTCTCAACGCGCAGCTCACCGTCGTCACCGATACGACCGAGCGCATCGCGAGCAACAGTAGTATTCCCTCGACGTTGGAGTTGGCATACATCGACAGCACTACCAATCGCCAAATCGGTTTTGTCGGTGGGCAGTTGGCAGGTTCCTCGCGCTTTGTGTTCCCGAATGTCGGTCCGCTGGTGGATTATTTGCGCCAGCGCAAGCAAGGACGAGGCACCGTTCTTCTCCGCTCGCGCAATTTCCGACTTGAGCGAGTGGCGATCTACGGCGCCAATGCGCCAGATTCGCTCCGTCCACGGCTTGTTATCACGTACATCCCACGTCCAACAGTGCCATGATCAGAGTTGCTGCACTGCTGATGTATTGTCTGCTCAGCATGATGTGGGCGCAAGGTGGCGCAAATTACTCTGCATTCGGACTGGGGCAGCAACGCACAACATTTGGTGCTTCCTACGAAGCACTCGCTGGTGCCGCGCACGCGGTGCCATCGGATTATGTGTTCGGTATTGCCAATCCAGCGTTGTGGGTAGATGTGAAGACAACACGGGTTCAAGGTGGATACCGATTCAACCAACAGCGCATCGAGCAGAACGGAACTTCGACCGCGCAGAACAATGGCAAGCTCGACGGTGCCGCACTGCTTTTTGCCATTGATACTGGTCGAGGAATTGCCGCTAGTGTCGGGGTCTTCCCGTCTGGTTCGATCAACTACGCCTCGCAGCGGCGGTTTCAGGTTACGTTGCCAGAAATCGGTGTTCTCGATGGCAGCACGACCTACCGCGGTGGTGGTGGGATGGTGACTGCTTACGCCGGTGGTGCTGTGCGGCTTAGCCAGAATGTGAGTGTCGGTGCTGCATTTCTCTATGGCTTTGGGTTGATCAGTGACCAGATCGAGACGGATTTGCTGAGCGAATCGAGTCAGCGTGCTGTTTCGACTTCGAACGATCGCCTCGAAACCGTAGGGTTTCGCGCAGGCTTTTCGGCTGCAATCGCAGAGGGCTGGAGGGGTGCCCTTGCAGTAACGTTTTTTCAACCGCTTCAGATCGAACGCACACTTATTTACCAGAGCTTCCCATCGGGGCAGGCCACACCGAGCTTCGACACATCTTTTGCACGGACGATGAGTAGCTCGATGCCGATGACGATCGGTGGAGGGCTGAGTTACACACTGCGCCGCTGGCTGGTAACGCTCGACGGTGAATGGTCGGCGACACACGCCATGACCTACCGCTATTCACCCATCGGGGAAGCAGGCGATAGCTACCGTGCCAGCATCGCAGTACACTATCGTGGCAGTCGTAGTGCGGGTGCCACGTTTGACGACAAGCTTGGCGTTGGCGGTGGGGTGTATGCCGCACGCCTTCCAGTAGTCATCAGTGGCCGTCCACTCGATGAGATCGGAGCCTCCGTTGGGCTGCAGATACCTTTCGGCGGTGCGGCAATGATCGATGCTGCACTTACTGCAGGGATCCGCGGTCGTGGGCTTCCCGTGCGTGAGGAATTCTTTCGACTTGCTGTCACGATCAGCGTCGGGGAAGTTTGGTTTGTGCCATTCCGCCGTTAGTGCTGACGCAGCGCAGCAATCAGCGACACCAACGCTGGCATTGCGATGCCGGCTTTCTCGCCAATGGTAGCATGCGCGATGGTGCTCAGCGGTGTTGGTGCTGGGTTTACCTCAATCACTGTTGCACCGTGTTCCCATGCCAGTAGCGGCAGCGCCGCAGCGGGGTACACTTCTGCTGAAGTGCCGATGACGAGAAACACCTCTGCACGACGCGCTGCGCGCTCAGCTTCTTCCAGAACATCGGCGGGGAGCATTTCGCCAAACCATACTACCGATGGACGAATCAATCCGCCACAGGAAGGGCATCGGGGCGGTGACGTGAGTGCTGGTTCAATCTCGTGGCGATACGGTGTGCCACACTGCGCGCAGTGGTTCTCTTCCAGGTTCCCGTGCAATTCGAGAACGTGCCGACTGCCTGCACGCTGATGCAGGCGGTCCACGTTTTGCGTGATGAGCACCAAATCCGGTACGAGCACTTCCAAGTGTGCTAATGCCAGATGAGCAGGATTGGGACGCACCGATTCGATGATGTGGCGGCGGTACTGATACCACTGCCAGACACGCTCGGGATTAGCTAAAAATCCGGGCATACTCGCTAACTCTTCGGGACGAAATTGCGCCCACAGTCCGTTTGGATCGCGGAAAGTTGCTACACCGCTTTCTGCTGAGATGCCAGCTCCGGTCAATACTGCAAATCGTTGCGCCCCTGCGAGCCGATCGAGAACATCCTCAGGAAGCAGTTGTCTCAGTTCCATTGCAGGTTCGTCCGCCCAAGTGTTCTGCCAAGAACTGTTCGATGGTGCGATACATCCACACACGGTTATGCTCGTCGAGAAAGCCATGCCCTTCGTCGTCACGAACATGGTACTCGACCGGAATGCCACGGGACCGCAGCGCCTCGACGATTTGATCGGACTCAGCTTTATTGACCCGTGGATCGTTTGCACCCTGGAAAACCAACAGCGGTGCGCGGATGTTTGCAGCATGAAACACCGGAGACACTGCACGCAACATCTCTTCTTCTGTCTCGAGGCTACCGATCATTTCGTCCATCATCTGATTCAGTGGTGCCCAATACGGTGGAATTGTTTTCCGGAAGGTGATCAGGTTTGATACCCCGACGATGTCAACGCCGCAGCGGTAGAGGTCAGGAGTGAATGTCAAACCAGCCAGCACGGCATATCCTCCGTAACTCCCGCCAACGATGCTAACACGATCGGGATCAGCTACACCATTGGTGACGAGCCACCGGACCCCGTCGGTGATGTCGTCCTGCATGGCACGTCCCCACTGTTTGAACGATGCTTCCCAAAAGCGCCGTCCGTAGCCCGTCGAGCCACGGTAATCCATCTGCAGAACACCGTAACCGCGATTGGCGAACAGTTGTACGGCGGGATTGAATCCCCACACATCGCGTGTCCATGGACCGCCATGTGGTAGCACTACAAGTGGGACTGGTTTGGTATGTTCCAGTGGCAGCGTCAGATATCCGCGGATGAGCATGCTGTCGCGACTGCGGTACTGAATTGGCTGCGTCGGTGCCAGCTCGTCGGGCGATATGTGTGGCATTGCGCGCCCAAGTTCCGTCAACGTATCTGTTGGCACGTGATAGAGCACGTACAGTGGTGGTAGTACATCGGCTGTTACAGCAGCGACGAACCATTCCTCCTCAAGCGACCAATCGCTGATGGCAACAAGTGCGCGATCGCCAACAGTCGGCAGCACGTGTGCAGTGATGCGTTCCCAGATAGTATGCCACTGCGGACTGAGCCAGACGTACTCGTGCTTCCACGAAATGAATGTGGCCGCAGTCGGTCGTCTATCACGTTCGGAATAGAGGATGTCGCCCATGTCGTAGGTATCGCTTGCGGCGATGAGTTCTTCTTCGCGTGTGGTGATGGGATCGAATAGGTACACCGCTGCAGTATCTCGACCGCGATTGGATCGCACATAGAACCGCGTTCCATCGGCGGTAAATGATAGCGGCTCGAGCGTGGTACGGAAGTTCGTTGTAACAATGGGCACAAATGGTTCGCGATCTGTGTGGCGGTACAGAAGCGTTTGGTTAGCACCATCAGTCGCAATTGCAATACGCACAACACCCTCGTGGTCAGCGAGCCAGCCAGTCACCGAACCCGGATTTTCGGCAACAAGTGTCAGCTCGCCACTGTCAAGGTCGAGTGCATAGACGTCGAACAGGTGTCGGTTTCGTCCGTTGTGTGTAACGAGGATGCGATCGGAACGGTTGGGTAGCGTATCCAGAATGCCTGCACGAACGCCGCCATCGGGCGTGCAGCGTCGGGGAGGTTCATCACGGGTGATGTCGAGTAGGAACAGTTGAAAATTTTCATCGCCACCGCTGTCGCGCAGGAATACCAGCATGCGGGAATTTGCCCACGCCACATGTTGGATGCTGCGGTCACGCTCATTGGTGACAAAACGCCCGATGCCGGTGGTAATGTCATGGAGCCATACATTGAGTACTCCATCGCGCGGTGCCAGCCATGCCAAGTGTTGTCCATTAGGGGCAATACGCACCTGTGCGATTGCAGGATAGCGAAACAGATCATCGGCTGGGATGCACCGAACAGGCATATTCCGCTCCGAATCGTAAAAACAGCAAGGGACAAAAATAGAAGCCGGAGGAAGGGTTCGTATTTTCGGTTTACTTTTTGCACGATTGTTTACATGTGCCGTTTCGTTGCGTACATCGGTCCGCCGATCCTGGCGAACGACCTTCTCTACAAGCCACGCAATTCGCTGGTGGTTGCCCAGAGTGTCAATGCCGGCGAGATGTCAGTTGCGGTCAATGGTGATGGGTTCGGCGTCGGCTGGTATGTGCCCGAACTCGACAGCGAGCCGTGTGTGTTTCGCTCGATCAAACCGGCATGGAGCGATGCCAATTTGCGTAATCTGGCACGCAAGATTTACTCGCCACTGATTTTTGCGCACATTCGCGCTGCCACCCCTGGGTTCCCTGTTGAGGAGGTCAATTCACATCCGTTCATGTGTGGCAAGCTGATGTTTATGCACAATGGCATGATCAGTGGCTTTCGGCAGATTCGGCGGAAGCTCCTTCGGATGCTCGGTGATGTCGCTTACGATGCCATCTTAGGTTCGACCGATTCAGAACACTTCTTTGGACTGGTACTCAATCACATCGAGGATCCGTGGGGTGATGTCACGTGTGACGATATGGTGTATGCTCTCCACCGGGCACTCGATGACGTGAGTTCGCTGCTGACAGAAGCCGGTGTGCGGGAACACTCGTACCTAAATGTGGCGCTGACCAACGGCACCAGTATTGTCGCACTGCGCTATACGACTAATCCCGACGTCCAACCAGCATCGCTATACTACGCGCTCGGTCGGCGCTACGATTGCAGTGTTGATGGCTGCGTTGTCGAACCGATGCCCGATGGAAAACGTCCGGTGATGGTTATCATTGCCTCGGAGCCCATCACCGCACGACGAACCGACTGGATCAAAGTCGAGCGCAACGCGATGATGATTGTGGACGAAACGCTGCGCATTCGCTTCGAGTCCGTCGAGCTTCCATTCGAGCGGACGTTCTTTGATTACGAGCACGATGAAGAACATGACGATGCGCGCTCGCACTCAGCATAAAATGCGTGTGTGGAGCAATCGTGGCAAGCTCTAAGTGTCGCTGTGCCGTGTGCATATGGTAGTTACGTCCATGACGTGTCTATTGCTGCACTGGTTTACTATTGCTGCGGAGGACGAGGTGCGCAGCGGTTACCCTTGAGTGTGCTTCAAGGTCTTGATTTGATCCGGTACTAACATTTGGCGTGTGACTATGGCAGAACTCCTTGCAGTGATTGTCGGATTGCCGCTTGTCGGTTTTCTGATTACCGGACTGGGCGGACGCCGTCTCGGTGCCGAGCGCACCATCGGTACGATTGCATCTGGTGCGGTTGGGCTCAGCTTTGTCCTTGGGGTGTGGCTCTTTGCAGAGCTACTGGCTCGCGCGCCGGAGGATCGAACGCTAACACTGCAGCTCTACACCTGGATTGCAGCCGGTCATTTCGGGGCTGAGCTTGCCTGGCGGTTTGATCAGCTCTCGGCAGTCTTCGTGCTCGTGGTTACCGGTGTGGGCTTTCTCATCCACGTGTACGCTATTGGCTACATGCACGGGGACCGATCATTCGCGCGATTTTTCGCATACCTGAACCTGTTCATCTTCATGATGCTCAATCTCGTGCTGGGAGATAACCTTTTGGTGACCTTCCTTGGCTGGGAAGGGGTAGGGTTAGCCTCGTACCTACTTATCGGCTTTTGGTGGGATCAGCGCTTTGAGGGGGTGCGCATTACGTGGACCGGCGATGCAGCCATGAAGGCGTTTGTTGTCAACCGAATCGGGGATTTTGGTATGCTGGTGGCGATGTTTTTGCTGGTCCTCTATGCCGGCACGCTGCGGTACTCCGAGATTGCCGATGCAGTGCAAGCAGGAACGGTGATTCCATCGCACATCGTGACGCTTATTGCACTTGGTTTGTTTTTGGGGTGTACAGGGAAGTCGGCACAAATTCCGCTGGCGGTGTGGCTCCCCGATGCAATGGCAGGTCCAACACCAGTTTCGGCGCTTATTCATGCGGCAACAATGGTTACCAGCGGCATTTTCCTCATCACGCGGATGAATGTGCTCTTCGCTGCGTCGCCTGAGGCGATGGCGGTAGTGGGAGCAGTCGGTATTGCGACGGCATTTTTCGCTGCGACGATTGGACTGGTGCAGAACGACATCAAGAAGGTGCTTGCATATTCAACGGTCTCGCAGCTCGGCTTTATGTTCACCGCGCTCGGGGTTGGCGCGTTCGTCGCCGGCGTCTTTCATGTGGTCACCCATGCGTTCTTCAAAGCGCTGCTGTTTTTGGGAGCTGGGTCGGTCATTCATGCGCTGCATCACGAGCAGGACATCCAGCGGATGGGCGGCTTAGCTCGCTACATGCCGCGCACACACTGGACGTTTTTGGTCGGCGCGCTGGCGATTGCTGGCATTTTCCCATTCAGTGGCTTCTTTTCAAAGGATGAGATTCTCTGGAACGCGTTCCTCCATGGCGGAGTGTGGCTGTGGGCAATTGGGGTGACCGCAGCGCTGTGTACGGCATTCTACATGTTCCGGCTGTACTACCTGGTTTTTCAGAATACCGAGCGGTTCGATCGGCACCACACCCCGCACGAATCACCAGCAGTGATGACTGTTCCACTGATGATTTTGGCAGTGCTCTCCGCAATTGGTGGTGTGCTCGGAATTCCATTGGCGCTCAGTGGTGGAGCCATCCCGCATCTGCTCGATAGCTGGCTTGAACCAATTTTCGCCGACAGCATGCACCGCCTGGCACAGGAACACCATCACGCCTCGCATGCGCTCGAGTATGGACTGATGGCGGCATCGCTCGGTGTGGCGCTGGCTGGTATTGTGCTGGCAACAAAGATGTATCGCCGCGAAAGCGATCTCCCTGCACGACTTGCCGAGCGCTTCGGCTGGCTTTACCGCGTGCTCTGGCGAAAGTACATGCTCGACGAGTTCTACTATGCCGTGATTGTGGACCCGATCTATCAGCTATCGGTGCGCGTGCTCTGGCGGATCACAGACGTTACCATCGTTGATGGCGCCGTCAATGGTATTGCACGCCTTATCGGCCGCATCGGCGAAGCAGTGCGCCGGATTCAGACGGGCTATGCGCAAACATACGCGGTGCTCATGATGGCTGGGATTGTCGTGATTGTGTGGTATTTTGCCAGCGGTCGGTAGTCTAACTCACACGTGTAACCGATGGGGCGTTCACCGAAAGGGTCACGGGGCGAAAGCGGTGCCACCGTCGGCTATGAAACCCAGCTCTGGCAGATGGCCGATGCGCTGCGCGGCTCCATGGACGCTGCCGAGTACAAGCACGTCGTCCTCGGCCTCATCTTTCTCAAGTACATCTCCGAGCCTTCGAGGAGCTGCACCGCAAACTCGAAGCCGAACTCGCCGACGGTGCTGACCCCGAAGACCCCGACGAATACCGCGCGCACAATGTCTTCTGGGTACCGCCGGAGGCACGCTGGGAGCAGCTACGCCAGAACGCCCGACAACCCACCATCGGGCAGATCGTGGACAAAGCGATGGAAGCCCTTGAACGGCATAATCCCGCACTGAAAGGTGTCCTCCCGAAGAATTACGCCCGACCCGCGCTCGATAAAACCCGCCTCGGCCAGCTCATTGACCTGATAAGCAACATCACCGTCGGCGATGAAGCTGCGCGCGATAAAGACGTGCTCGGGCGTGTGTACGAGTACTTCCTATCGCAATTTGCCAGCGCCGAGGGACGCAAAGGCGGGGAGTTCTATACGCCGCGCTGCGTGGTCAAGCTCCTGGTGGAGATGCTGGAACCCTATCGGGGTCGGGTGTATGACCCCTGTTGCGGCTCGGGTGGGATGTTCGTCCAATCCGTGGAGTTCATTCAAGCGCATGCCACCGGAAATGGCAACGGCGGGCGTGCCCGTGCCAACATCTCCATCTACGGGCAGGAGTCGAACTACACAACATGGCGGCTCGCCAAGATGAACCTTGCCATTCGAGGCATTGACGCTCAGATTGCCCATGGCGATACGTTCCACAACGACCGCTTCCCCGATCTCAAAGCAGACTTCATCCTGGCCAATCCGCCGTTCAACGTATCGGACTGGGGCGGCGAGCGCCTGCGCGAAGACAAGCGCTGGAAGTACGGCGTTCCTCCCGTAGGTAACGCCAACTTTGCCTGGGTGCAGCACATCATTCACCATCTCGCGCCAACGGGTGTGGCAGGCTTTGTGCTGGCGAACGGTTCAATGTCTTCCAACCAGTCAGGCGAAGGCGAAATCCGCAAAAACATCGTCGAAGCGGATCTGGTGGATTGCATGATTGCGCTGCCGGGCCAGTTGTTTTATTCCACGCAGATTCCGGCATGCCTCTGGTTCCTGGCACGCGACAAGGCAGGGGCACGGCATGCCGTGCCCTTCCGCGACCGCCGCGGCCAGGTGCTGTTCATTGATGCCCGTAAGATGGGGCGCATGGTGGACCGCACCCATCG
>JAOAEV010000011.1 GCA_026416585.1 Chlorobiota bacterium
GCAAGTAATTCTTTGCGCGAGGTTACTCGGTAGAAGCGCCCGCCGGTCTGCTGGGCAATGTACTCGAGCAGTTCATCGCGCACATATCCAAAACCAATCGGAAAGATGCGCACCCGCCGACGTTGGGCATGTTCAAAGAGCGCGCGTGCATCCTCGCGCGAGGCATTTTCATCACCATCGGTAAAGCATACCAGCACGCGGGGGCGTTCATCGGGGATTGTATCGAAGAGTGACACAGCAGCGATCAGTCCGTCGTACACCGATGAGTACCCCCCAAAGTTGCGTCGATACACTTGCTCGTACCGCTGACGCAGTCGGTTGCGGTCACTTTCGAAGGGGATTTTCAGATCAAGCTGGGTGTTGAACGTTGCAATTGCCAGCTCATCGGCGGGGTACTTCATGCGGATGAACAGCTGCGCGCCTTCATGTATTGCATCCAACACTCCGCGCATGGAACCGCTGTAGTCGAGTGCCAGCACAATGCGATACCCCATCGCTGAATCGCCTTCGCCGTATTCGTGGACGGAGAATGTCCCGATGGGCACGGTCCGCCGTCCCAGTGTTTCGGTGAGCTTTATCCACCGCTCCTGCGTGGGGACGACGGGCGGTGCAAGATGCGTGATGAAATTACCGCTCGAATCGAAAACCCGCGCCATCAAGCGAATTTGCTGAGGATAATCGTCCGATTCGATTTTCCAGATGTCGAACCGCAATGTCGAAATGTCCCGCACCGAATCAATGGGCAGTGTCCCACGAAAGAAACCCGGTGTTGGTGCAGCATCTGTTGTATCAAATCGTGCGATTGCCAACTGTGCTTCTGGATCGCGGTAGGAGCGGCATCCACTCATTCCTCCAACGAGGGAGAATACCGTGATCAGGACAAAAGCAGCAAGCGTGTAGCGTTTCATTCAGTGTGGTCAGTGTCGGCATCTACTTCTGCTTGCTCGGCGGCGGCAATAACCTTCGGCACTTTGAAAAAGCTTTCATTGTGACGTGGTGCATTTGCCAGTGCTTCTGCAGTTTCCAGCGAGCGGTGAGGAATATCCTCGGCAAATGCGTTTGTGTGTTCGATAACGTGATCGAGCGGTTCCAACTCAGCAAGCTGCGGCAGACGATTGAGCGTGCCCACGTACTCGACAATCCGCTCAAATTCAACGCGAAAGCGCTCAAGCTCCTCCTCGCCGAAGGATAGCTTTGCCAGTTCTGCAACGCGGCGGAGTTCTTCGTGCGTAATCACAAGCAGAAGGACCCAATGGAGAAACGACTGGCTGCTACGACGAATCCTGACTGCTGGTAGTGTAGCAGAGCGAGATGCTACATCTCACTGCTCCACCTTTTGCGATAGCACTCACTACTTACCACAAGGGCATAAACTCTCAGAATGGGAGAATCGTTCAATCAACTGTTGGTGGCAGTTTCTGCTGCAGTGGTGTCGCTTTGTAGCCATCGGCGGTGCGTCGGTACTTTCCTTCCCGTTCGATCTCTAACGCCAAACACCGTTGCTCAAGAGCAGAGAGCTTCTACACGTTCTAAGCGGCTGGTTCGTTTGTCATAGCGTGTTCTCGTGCAAGTAATGTTCATGAAAGTAGAACCGATTCAGGACAACGATCCGAACTATCCACCGCTGGAGGAATACGTGGTGGAGCTGCACGTACCACCCGCACAGCAGCCAGTGCGGCTGGATGTATACGTCACGGAAGCAATCCGCCATGCGACCCGCACACGAGTGCAAGAAGCTATCGAAGCAGGGATGATCAGTGTCAACGGACATGCTGCAAAAGCGAGTTACCGCGTCCAGCCGAGCGATCGGATAGTGTGCCGTCTCTTGCGCCGCCCGCCGATTGAGCTTATTCCGGAGAACATACCGCTCAACATCCTCTACGAGGATGAGGACGTTCTTGTGGTCAACAAACCTGCTGGCATGGTTGTTCATCCTGCCCATGGGAATCGTGCGGGAACGCTGGTCAACGCTGTGCTCCACCACCTGGGTATGCGAGAACCAATTACCATCGCCAATAGCGACGAGCTTGACGACGACAGCGAAAGTCTTCTCCTTGTCTCCGCAGCAGTGCGTCCTGGTATTGTACACCGACTCGATAAAGATACCTCTGGTGTGATGGTCGTTGCCAAACACGAGATTGCCAGCGAGCGTCTTGCGCGACAGTTTGCCGACCGTCGTGTGCACCGGATCTATCGTGCTATTGTGTGGGGGGTCGTCCGTCATGACGAAGGCAGGATTGACGCACCAATTGGACGGTCATCGCGCAATCGCAAGCTTTTTGCGGTGGTCGAGCGTGGCGGCAAAACGGCGGTGACTACCTACCGCGTCGTCGAGCGGTATCCTTTTGCAACTCTCCTCGAGCTGAAGCTGCTGACAGGTCGGACCCACCAAATCCGTGTTCACATGGCGCACATTGGACATCCCCTCATCGGAGATAGCAGCTATAGCGGCGATCGGCTTGCCTGGGGAGGACTCCAGAGCAAACATCTCCGCACACGAGCGCAACAATGTTTGGAGACAATTCATCGCCAAGCGCTTCATGCCGCTGTGCTCGGTTTTTATCATCCTCGTACAGCTGCATACATGGAGTTTTTGTCACCAGAACCATCAGATTTTGTGCAGCTACGTCGGCAGCTATTGTGAATGCAGATTTGATGGGGACGAGGGCTTCTCTACCGGTTTCTCATCCCTGTGAGGGTGCCGGACAAATAGTAATTGTCCAAGTGGTGGCAGGTGATGTCCGACGGCAAGCAGTAAGACGATGCCGCAGGTGACTGCTGCATCGGCGATATTGAACACCCACCACCGCTCCAACACGAATGAACCGAACCGAATGTCGGGGATATCCACGTCAAGAAAATCCACAACACGTCCATAAAACAGCGGTGCCTCACCATAGACAACGCCGTAAAACACACGGTCAATCAGATTACCAACAGCGCCTGCCAAAAGCAAAGCAAACGATAGTTGCAGGTACCATGCAGCCCGACGTTCCTGCAGGCGGTGCAGGACAACACCGATGGCGACAGCTGCCAGAACGGAAAAGAGGCTGAGCACGATCTTCGCTGCGCCGAACTCGATGCCGAACGCCATGCCCGGGTTCTCGATGTAGGTGATCCGTATTGTATCTCCGATCAGCGGAATGGATTCGCCCAGGTGCATACCACGATGTTCGATTCCTAACAGGACAAATCCTTTCACTGCAAGCTTTGTTGCTTGGTCAAGTGCGACGACCACTGCTGCCAAGACGAATGCCCACCACTGCTTCATGAGGCTGCTTGTAGGTGGTGTTTATGCTGGCGCTGCTTGGTGATGAAGTGGAGGAACTGCTCCAGTGGTAGCGTATTGATGACATCGTGCGGTGTCAACTCGCCACGTCGAGCAACGGTGATGCCATCGGCAAGGTCTTCCATTCCTTCTGTGCTGTGTGCGTCGGGGTTGATTGCAAATCGAACACCCATGCTGCATGCGCGACGATGGTATCGCCAGTCGAGGTCGAAGCGGTATGGGTTGACGTTGAACTCGAGCACTGTCTGTGTGCGCGCAGCTTCTGTGATGAGTGCTTCGATGTCCACGCTGTATGCGTCACGGCGCAGCAGGAGCCGTCCTGTCGGGTGACCGAGGATCGTTGTGTACGGATGTGCCAGTGCGCGGAGTATGCGAGCTGTTTGCTCGGTATGCGGAAGGTGGAAGTGTGAGTGGATGGATGCAACAACAAGGTCGAATTCTGCCAGGATATGGTCGGGGTAATCGAGCGAACCGTCGGGGAGGATGTCACTTTCGATACCGTGGAGAATTGTCACCTTTGGGAATCGAGTACGCAGCGTTTCAATCTCGGCACGTTGTTCTCGCACGCGTTCAGGCGTCAGTCCGCCAGCATAAGCAGCGCTTTGGCTGTGGTCGCAGATAGCGATGTATTCGAAGCCAAACTGCTCTGCTGCATGCACCATTTCTTCGAGCGTGTTTTTCCCATCGCTCCATGTTGTGTGAACGTGGAGCATACCGCGCATGTCGCCCCACCTGATCACGCGTGGAATGTCACCGCGCCGAGCACGTTCGACGATAGCGCGGCCCTCGCGCAGCTCAGCAGGAATCTCTGGCAAACCCAGATGGGCAAAGACCTCCTCCTCGTGTTCGAAGGAGGGCAAGTGTGCGCCGTCGGTAGCAGCAGCGAGGAAGTCATCATCGCCGGTGGTGAGAAAAAGCACTGTTCCTACCTCGCCAGGGCTAGCAAGAATAATTTCGATCGGGATATCCCTGGTAGTGCTGCGATAGCGGCCTGTACTGATTGGTGTGAAATCCTCAGGCAGCCGCGGTGCGTGCGATTCGACTAGCACGACAATGGCCAGTTCGCTGATTATTTCGCAGCCACGGCGAAGCTGACCGACTGCAAACGTATCGGTAGCACCGATGCTGAGTAGATGCGTACGAAGAGCAGCGTACAGACGCCACGCTGTATGCCGTTGCAGCCGTCCCTGCGTCCGATGCCAGAATTCGATTGCATCAAGCAGCGATGCTTCTGTTTTTGCGCTAAAGCCTTTGCATGCAGCGATGCGATGCTCGTGGCAGGCATGCTCAAGCTGTTCGATGCTCGTAATACCGCAATCGAGCCAAAGCTGGCGTGCTTTTTTGGTACCCACACCGCGTAGTTCGGTCAATCGAATGACACCTGCCGGAATTTGCTCTTCCAGCTGGCGCAGATGAGCAATTGTTCCTTGTCGGCGGAGTTCGGTGAGTGTCGCGAGTATGCCTTCACCAATGCCACGGGTACCGGTAAGTGCTCCGCTCTCGAGCGCCTCGTCAAGCGATCGGTCGAGTCCAGCGAGCACATCGGCTGCTGTTGAATAAGCACGGGCTTTGAACGGGCTTTCACCAGATAACTCCAGCAGCAGCGCGTAACGTTCCAGTACGTGTGCAGCATCGCGGCAGTGCATCGCTCAACGCTACGTCAATAGCCGAGTTCGACAAGCTTGGCAATGTTTTTCGAGACGTCGGCGGCAGACTGTTCGAGCAAGGAACGCTCGTCTGCTGTCAATTGTACTTCGATAATCTGTTCGATACCGCTCGATCCAATCTTGACCGGAACACCGATGCATACGTCACGCAAGCCATATTCGCCATCGCACAATGCCGAGCAGGGAAGAATGCGTCGTTTGTTTTTGACGATGCTTTCAATCATTTCGACGGTTGAGGCGGCCGGGGCATAGTATGCCGAGCCAGTCTTGAGGTAGTTGACGATCTC
>JAOAEV010000016.1 GCA_026416585.1 Chlorobiota bacterium
GAGATGCGTTACTCTCACGGTGCAATTCAGCGCGCGAGGTCGTATCCGCAGTGCTACCTATGGATGCTGCAATATCAAGGTCCAGCGTCATTGCTCGAATACGTTGCCGATTGTTACGATGCAATTGCCGATATCGCTCCATTGCTCTCGCTTGTTCCGTGCAGTTTTCACCGCCCCCGCTGGGCGGAAGATTTGCTCGAAATAGCAGCCAGGATACAATCAGCGCTCTACCATGCTCTCCGCGAGGCGGGACTTGATGTCCGACGTTATCCGGATCCCGATCAAGATGCAGTGTTCGTGTGGCTCAAGTGGTACACGCGCACGTTCCAAAAGTTCATTCCACGGCATATGAGATTGGAGGATCCAGCCGATTATACGCAAATACAGTGCATCATCGAACAACTTGACGAAATTCAGCAGAGTATTCCGCCGGCAGTGCCCTCAGCCGAAGAACAGCCTGATTCTGTTCCATCATCACGTGTGCTGGGAATTGAAGCGAAGAAACATCTTCGCACCCTGCGCTACCACGTCAGTCACATTCTGCGGGGCAGCCTCAACCACGAGTATCATTGGCGGCGCATCGGCGAAGAAATCGCAAGACTTCTCGGATTGGGTGTGCCACCGAGCAACGTCGAGTTGCGTTCTATCCTGTTACCAGTTGTTGACGACATGCCGACCGACGATGTGTTTTTGACACAACCGGTGCAGC
Organism: Chlorobiota bacterium; assembly: GCA_026416585.1. Taxonomy (GTDB): domain Bacteria; phylum Bacteroidota; class Ignavibacteria; order Kapaibacteriales; family NICIL-2; genus NICIL-2. The sequence goes on from JAOAEV010000016.1 coordinate 710, forward strand.
TTGTGCTTCGCGAGATTGATCGCTACCTTGCACAGCAAGAAATACTCGAACAACTCGAGGATGAGCTGTTCCCATCAAGCAGGGAAGTGTGCTCTGTGCGGACCGTACTGGAAGGAAAAACGGTCGTGCTCATTGGTGGCGAGAAACGTTCGCACCGATGCCAAGCAATCGAGAATGCGTTCGGCTTACGTCAGCTTCTTTGGGTTGCCACTCGCCCACATGAGTCGCTGGATGATATTGTACCGTTTGTCAAACGCGACGACGTCGCACTCGTGCTACTGGCGATTCGCTGGTCCAGTCACAGCTATACAGCACTTGCGGATGTGTGCAAATGGTACGGGAAACCATTCGTTCGATTGCCTGGAGGGTACAACCCCAATCAAATTGCAGCGCAGATATTGACACAGGCTGCAACAGCACTCGGCTTGAAAGCTCCGGCGGCAGGACTTGAACCTGCGACCCTCTGATTAACAGTCAGATGCTCTAACCAACTGAGCTACGCCGGAAATAGTGCGCAAAAATACAAATAAAAAGAAGCAATCATACCTAATGATGTTGGTCGCGAAACGGAGAGATGTGCTGGTGGATGCGAATTGCCCGAATGCTTAGTCGTACCGCGATTGCTAACACCACGAAGGCACCCAGTGTAAGCGCGCCTGGATTACTGTACAGAAGAAACACGTCGTATAGCCCATGAGCGATAATTGCTGCTGCACACGCTGCTATGTGCAGTCCACGCGACGTGTCGGTGAACTTCGCTAAACCGAGAAAGTATCCCATCAATACTCCATTTGCTGCGTGGGCAGGAACAGCCGTGAACATTCGCAGGAGCGCTATACCAAGCTGCATACTGGCATCGCTACCGACGACGTAGAGAATGTTTTCCGTAGTCGCAAAACCCATTGCAACCATCACTGTGTAGGTGATGCCATCGTAGGGTTCATCGAAATCGGGACGCCAGTACACGTAACTACGCACAACCAGATATTTGGTGAGTTCTTCTGTTGCAGCGATGATGCCAAATGCGTAAAGAATGACACTCGTGAGATTATTCATGTCCGGCTGGACAATGATTACCAGTGTATGCTGGAGAACGATCACCGGAACGATGCTCGCGGCTCCCCACAAGAAGCAACCGATAAGCAGATCGTGCGGCTCCCGATTGTAGCGATCGAGCCACCACACAAGCGCTCCAAGTGCTGGTCCCGGCGCGATTGCCAGCAGCATGATCCACGACTGTTCCATTCGATATGCTCCGTCTACAATTGCAAATTTGAAAACAACTCACTATAGAAAAATAATTGGACTGATGCGCAAACGTTTTCAAACTGATGAGTTACATCTTCGTGGGAGTCAACTGACCGAGAGCACAACGCTCCCGTCCGGCATTCGAGTCATTACCGACTACGTGCCACATGTCCGATCTGTTGCCCTCGGTGTATGGCTCGATTGCGGGAGTCGGGAGGATGCAATCCCTGGTACAGCCCATGCACTCGAGCACATACTATTCCGCCGCTCCCGCCGGTATTCTGGCATTGTGCGCTCGCGTGTGGTTGAATCGCTCGGGGCATACCTCAATGCCTCGACCGCCAAAGAACTGACGTGCTATTACGTGCGTGGATTAGCAGAACACTTCGACAGACTTGCCGATGTCCTTCTCGAGCTTGTGTTTGCGCCAGCGTACACGAGCGCCGATGTCGCAAAAGAGCGGCAAATTATCGTTGAGGAAATTCGCTCATATGAAGATGATCCCGAAGAAGTTGTCAGCGACCGACTCGATGAACTGCTCTTTGGTGCCCATTCATTAGCACGACCGATTGCAGGCACGCTTGACAGCGTCGAGCGTATCACACCAGATGTACTCGAGCAGTTCCATCGCAGCAATTACGTTGGGGCACATACTGTAGTAATCGTCAGTGGAGCAATACCGCATGAGCATGTGGTCGAAACCGTCGCGCGGCTTGCCGATCGGTGGCAAATTCGAGCACAACCGGAGAAGCGACGCATGCGGCGCCTACCGCGCCAGCGGCCGCCAGGACGCCTAAAAATCGAGTGTGCATTTCAGCAAACGCACTGTGCCTATGGAATCCGTACTGAAGGTGCTCGGAGTGCAGAACGCCATGCATTGGCGATACTGAACATCTTGTTCGGCGATAGCTCTAGCTCGCGTCTCTACCGACGTGTTCGAGAGCGTCAGGCGCTTGCCTACGTGGTGTATTCGTCGCTGCAATTATGGAGTGATTGTGGAGAGCTGAACATCTATGCAGGAATTCGCTCTCATCGAATTGAGCGAGCAATCTCTGCAATTGAACAGGAAATCAAAAGCCTCGCCACGGTTCCGCCGACGCAGGAAGAATTCTGCCGTGCACGTCAACAATTGCTCGCCTCACTGGTGATGAGCATGGAAAGCCTATCGGCGCGAATGCATGCGATTGCTCATATGGTGCTTGTCGAGCATGAGCTTCAACCGCTTGATGCGATAGTACAAGTGATCAAAGAAACGTCGCTTGAGCAGGTGCACGCTATCGCACGACAGCTATCGGATCCTGCACAGTGGTCGTGTGTCCTCGCTGTCGAGAAAGACTAACGCACACGGGGGACGACAGCGTCAGCGCTCCACAGGAGCTTCTGCCGGAGAACATCGTAATACGTCGTATCAGCACGCTTGATCAGGCGGGCGCTGCACTGGGAGCGGCGAATCGTGCAACGCATCTCTGGCTCGAAGGGTGCCACCTGCTGTCCGTCGGCAACAAGGGAAGCTGCATGGCTTTCGGCATCGAGCATGAGGGTGATCTCCGATGCATCGCTGACGACAAGCGGTCTGAGTGTGAGCATATGGGGACAAATCGGAACAATGCACAACACAGGTGCCGAAGGGGCAACGATTGGCCCGCCACACGAAAGCGCATATGCTGTCGAGCCAGTTGGTGTGGTTACCAGCAATCCATCTGCACGGTAACGAGCGATATAATGCTCGTCCACCCATGCATGAATGGTGATCATACGGGAAGAGTCTCGTTTCTCGAGTGCAAATTCGTTGAGGGCATACAGGGTTGTTGGCTTGTCATCGAGTTCGAGTGTCGTTTCGACGAGTGCGCGGTCCACGACGCGGTAACGTCCGCTGAGCACATCGTCTATGGTGCTGCGAAGATCGTCTGCGGAGAATTCTGCTAAGAAACCTAACTTGCCGAGATTGACCCCCAGTAGCGGTAGATCACTTTCCGCCAATCGCCGTGCACAGGCGAGCATTGTGCCGTCGCCACCGAAACACATAACGACATCCGCAAAGCGTCCGAAATCTTCCAGCGGTAAGGCTTCGACTTTCTCAGCGACTGCTGGAAGCATGCGTGCCTTAACTTCCGGTTCGACACATACCTCGGCGCCACGCTCGAGTAAAATCCCGATAGCTTCGACGACGCGTCGGAGCGCATCTGTTTTGCCCAGATTGACGTAGAGACCAATTCGGTTCATGTGCGGTTGTCGGGCGATGGGGGCGATTGAGCTGTCGTGCGATTTTCACGTGCACGAATATACCCGAGCCGAAGCTGCGTGAGCGCCTGTAGTAGAAAATGTTCTTCCTCATCGCTACGTCCGGGGCGCGTGCGCTCTTCAATCACTTCGAGCAATTCGATCGCTGTACGTGCACGCTCCAAATCAGTTTGGCATTCGTTGGTCAACGGATTGGGCACCTCGCCAAGCGCAATGAGCGCATCATGCACAAAGAGTGCGGCAACGTCGCGCAAGTCTGGACGCCGACTCATTACTGCGTGTCAGTGCGATTGCGAAACATATCGAGCATGCGATCGGTGACGACAAAACCACCAACTACGTTCAGCGTGCCGAGCACAACAGCAACGAAACCAAGAATCATTGCTGCGATATTATCTGGTGAAGCATGCCCCAGTACAATGATGGCACCGATGAGTACGACGCCGTGAATTGCGTTGGCACCCGACATCAACGGTGTATGAAGTACTGCCGGCACTTTTGCAATAACCTCGATGCCAACGAAGATCGAAAGCACAAGCACGTACACCATCTCGATGTGTGTGCCCAAAAAGGTAATAAGCGCTTCCATCGTCTATGTGAGGGAACGTTCGACTGAAGCGAAACTACGAAAGCTCAGTCGTGGTGCACGGACATATTGCACACGGTGGAACTGTCCTATTCGTCTGCTTGTTCCGGGCAAAGAATACAATGTGTCAAAACGTACATAGTGAGATTCTATGATCCCAGTTATGCTTGTCACTGCGATGGTCGTCGGCAGTGGTGGATCCCCTCCAGTTGGTACCCGTGCCCCGGAGTTTACTGCCACAGCAACCTCGGGCACAATCAAGCTCAGCGATTATCGCGGCAAATGGGTTGTGCTCTATTTTTACCCAAAGTCCTTCACGCCTGGCTGTACCGCTGAAGCCTGCTCACTTCGTGATGGTTTTGACTCCTTGAGAAATCTCGACGCTGTGATCATCGGTGTTAGCACCGACGACGTAGAAACGCAGCGTTTGTTTAAGGAGAAATATCAACTGCCGTTCGATCTTATTGCCGATACCGACAAAAAGGTTGTTGAGGCTTACCACGTGGCTGGTATGTTGGGTTTTGCCAAGCGACGAACGTTTATCATTGATCCGTCGGGTGTGCTGCGCTACATTGTCGACGATATTGACACTCGGCGTCATGCGGATCAGATACGTTCAGTGTTGCAGCAATTGCGGAAAAATGGGTAGGGAAGCTATAACAAAAGTTTGCTCAATGACGCCAACCCAAGCGGCTCGATCGTCAGAAAACCTTCGGCGTAAGTGGTGCCAATTAGGCTGCCCCAATAGCGAGCACGAGCGGTGATTGCTTCGAGAAAATCCGGACGCGATAGCACAGTTTCCGGCTCATTGCTTTGGTAACGCTCAGGTACGTACACCTGTGATGCATACGCACGAATAGCTTCCATTTTTACGTCGAACGTATCGGTGATATCCACGAGAAAGTCCGGCTCGTGGTGATATGCCTGAATGTAACACACAAGCCGGCTCGGTCGAAATGGTGTCTGTTCCGTTCCATCGGAGCCAAAGGTACGCAGCTTTGCTATACCGCTTTTGAAGTAGGCCGTTCGAACGATACGGTGCACTGTTTCGTGGTCTGGATGCCGCTCAAATGGAGGAGGGAAGAGCACCAATCGGGGGCGATACGTACGGAAAAGACGGATGATCTCTAACACTGTATCCTCAGTCAGACTAATTGCGGCATCGGGCATCGCAAGAGTTTGGCGTACGTGTACACCAAGGATGTTTTGTGCGGCACGTGCTTCTTGGAGTCGAAGTTCTGCACTGCCTCGTGTACCGAGTTCGCCACGCGAGCAGTCGGCGATACCGACTTTGTAACCTTCTCGAACTGCTTTTGCAAGTGTACCGCCGACAGCAAGTTCGACATCATCGGGATGAGCGCCGATTGCTAAGACGTCAAGTTGCATCGAAGAAATTGCACGTGGTGAAACAATGAGTTATTGACTGCGTTAGCTGCCACATTAAAAACGGTAGCGCACACCGAGTGCTAGCTGGAGGCGTGCAATGTACCAATCGGCATCGTTGAGCATACTGCCGAGTGGGTGGACGTATTGCGCAGTCAATACAAGACTCCATCGTGGTAGATGCGGCAGTGAAGCGACCAATCCAAATCCCCCAAACAGCTCGGGTACAGCCACCTGTAGCGAGGACAGACGATACGTCTGCCGTCGAGCAATGTCGGGCGGCGTTGGTACAGGCTGTGGCAGAACAATGCGCCGCTCAATCGCTACCGAAGAACTCAGCGGCAGCGCAGCTTGCACACCGCCAATAGCAGTTAGTTCATACACTTGGGTTCCCTTGATGCTGGAAAGAACGACAATTTCACTGCCGATACCGATACCGAGCATCGGCGCAGTCGGTGTGAGGCGGTTGTCGAACTGAACCGGGATTACTGAATCGTTCGGCATGCGGAACAGCGATATTGTCGAATCCGGTGCTGATAGGCTCTGTCCGAATGGCTCGACCATTGTGCGAAGGAAAAAACGCACACGCTCGTTGAATGCGTAACCGATGCTGGTACCGATGCTGAGCGCAGAGCCGTAGGCGTTGCCTGTTGAGCGTGGGAATGTAAGAGTTCCAGTCGCATTGAATGCCGCAGTGTGGTACACTGCATTGACAATTCCATAGACGCTAAGGTGCCAGGGCAAGAATTCCGGACAGCGTTCCCCATCTGCGAACTCAAAGCGTCGGCGTTCTGGATTGTAGCAGTACACGTACTGAGCAATCCTTCGATTCCCCGCAGCATCAACGAAGGCGAGCGTAATATGTCCGTCCACTTGCGGATCCAGTGGATGGATGTTGAATTCCGTCTGTGGCTGACCGCGCTCCAGACGTGGTAGATATGCCCGAAGATTTACTGCTTCAAGTGGGACGATACTGTCGAGGCCACTGTCTGTTGGTCGGTCATCTCGTGCGATGACATGGAGTGCTTTTCCACCCATCACCAGCTGGAATGTAGTTTGTGGGGGCTGTTGGTCGCGGAGGGTATCGAGTATAAAAAACGTTTGCCCTCCCATCGTGCCGTATGCATCATATGCATCAGTGCGATATCCGAAGCCATACGAGTATAGTCCAAACGGTTCGTCGGCGGTGATGGTGTGTGTACCAAAGTTCAGGCGCAGTTGTGCGATCGCATAGCTTGTGATTCCGATTCGCTCGAACTGTTCGCGTGTGATGGGTCGTCCGTCGAGCCGCAGACCGGAGAGCGCTTCTTCCCGTGCAACGACGTTGATGTAGTGGTCCCACGATCCTTGAACCGGTGTGATGATGCGGTAGCGGCGTGCGAACTGCTGCGTCGGCGAGATGAGAATCATCATCGGGTCGCCGATCTCGTCACCATTGCCGTACCCTTGAGAAAATTGCGCGACAAGAATTGGCTTGTCGGCGGTAATCTGCATGTGATCAGTTGCGTTCGTTTCTTCGTAGTATTCGCCTGCATCGAGCACAGCGATGAGCGTCTGGTTTTTGAATACTCGCGTGCGGTTCTGACTCGCCAAAATGCGCACAGTATATCGTGAACGTCCTTTGAGTTTGCCGATGTAGTAATGTTTGCCCCATGTGTTCACCGGTGGAAGCTGTTCAACCAAATGATTACATGCTTTGACTCCCGGTGGTACGTACGCGCACGTATGCCCGCTGAACACCGCAATTGGCTTGGATGATCGAATACGTGTGCCGGTCAAATCGCCAGACCCAGTGGCAAAATATTGGGCGCGCACTTGGTACACCTGACCGCGATCGAGCACAGTCGAATAGGCTTGCTGTGCTCCATGACCATCAGTGGTCGGGGTCGTCGGGAGGATCTCGACGCGTGTGTCATCCTCGGTAGCAACAATGGCAAAGATTGGCGTGAGAACGGCAGAGAGTTTGCTGTAGCACATAACGCGGTAGTCGGTGCCCAGAACATCGGTCGGTAGTGCGAGGTACGTATCTGTCGTTTGAATGCGACGATTGAGGGCATACACAGCAATCGGTGCAGAGCTTTGGATGTGCAGGGCACGCAGTTGTGGGCGCGGGAATGTATCCAATTCCGCTTCCGGTGTGATGCGAACGCTTCGCATTTCGCCAGCGGGTATCACTAAACGATGGCGAAAACTGAGCGAGGGGATTTCCATTGTAACCTGCGCATCAGTATCAGCCGTTACAAATACCTCTAAGAGCGCTGGCTCGTAGCTCCCTGGCTTGTTCGGGTCTTGTTCGCGAAAATTTTTCATGAAGCACAGCCAAAACTCTGTGCCGAGAGAGGTCAAGATGCGATAGCGAGCTGTTGAATCTTCCACATTTTGAGCAGGTATCCTCTGCACACAGACAAGCAGTGCGGCAGCAATGAGTACCAGCGGGGTGATCGGTCGTATGGCTCTCACTTGCCGATCATGCATGGTACAATCGACACATACTCGCCACGTCGCAAGCACAGGTAATAAAGACCTGCCGAGGTCGCCGTGCGATTGAACGACAGCTCGACGCTGTGGGTACCAGCAGGTAGTAGCCCCAAGCTCCACTGTGCTAATTCTCTGCCGACGGGATCATATAGCACGACCACAGGAGTACTGCTATCCGCCAACCATAACGTAACGCGGAAGCGATCTCCCTCGACTGGGTGCGGTGCAATCGGACCGACAGCGGTGAGTGGTTTTACCTCTGCCGTCGCTGCTGGTTTGAACACGAGGGAACCTCCGCTTGCTTGAACGGTGAGCGGTTGTCCATTCTGCCATACTGCAGTGGGTAAGATATGCGCCGGTGAAGTACCACTCCATAGAGCAGAACAGACCGCAACAAGCTCAATGCGGGATGTTGCCTGTGCACAAACCATACGTGCTGTAAGCCAACCTGTTTCTCCAAAACGAAGTTCATCCTCGATATTGAAGATGTGAATTTCAGCAGGGAACTTTGCCAAGATTGTTTCGATACGGAGCGCTGCACGTGGATACTCCATGCGCAATCCGATCGTGTCGCCTGTTGCCACTGGTGTTGAAATGACAATCGTCAGTGCGGCTGTTTCACCTCGATGGAGCACCGTATCAGGCAGCACAACTGTCACGCGCTGAGCGTGGAGATACACTGTTCCAGTTGCAAACAGTGCACAGCAGAGAAATGTGTGGAGTGTCATGTTCCGACGATGATAAACCGAAACAAAAATACGCCCGATCATTATCGTAAAACTGCAGCGTGCTTATTCGCACTTTCGCAGTGCGATCGGGTTCCGTTGGATGATTTCTGCAAAATGTGTACGGTGCATTTATCACAAATGCAAAAAACTGTCCATAGAAAATGGCAATGTTCAATTCGAAGTTTGTGTTACCATCATTGAGTACTCGAATGCGAACGGTTCTTTTATTCTGGTGGTTCACAATGAGCCTATCACCAGTATTGGCGCAGTGGATTCGGGTCAACGGCTCATTCGGTGCTTCGGCGGATGCCTACCGTGCGGTCGGTAATACAGCACGGCTGCCGTCAGAGACGTATCGTGCGGTTGGACGTCTGAGTGTAGTGCTTGCCGACAATATCGAATTTCCCTTCGAGCTCTACCTCAACAGTGGTCAAGTTGGATTCCAGCAGCCATTCAATCAGTTCGGTGTCACGCCGCGGTTCGGGTGGCTACAACTATTTGGCGGGTGGTACTCGACGCGGGTGTCGGACTTCACTTTTGGGGATCTTCGCATCTTCGGGGGAGGGGTAGAGCTTACCCCAGGAGCATTTCGACTGGCGTTCCACTACGGTTATACCCGCCAGCCGCGCCAGCCAGATACAGCAGTTGCCTTTTGGGGTGAATACCGCCGGCGTGTTGTTATCGGCAGGCTCGGCTATGAATCTCAAGACGGCAGTTTCTTTACGATTCAAGCAATGACTTCCCAGGACGAGCCTGGCTCGATTCAGCGAGATCATCTGACTTCCTCCCCCCAAGCCAACGCGGTGCTGTCGCTGGCAGGCGGAATTGCGGCATTCAGTGGTGCGGTGCGCCTACGGGGCGAAGTAGCGGCAGGACTATTTACAAACGACATCGGTGCCGGCGCGGATAGTGCACTGGCGACAAACATCCCATCAGCGATGCAGCAGCTTGTACCGACGAATGCAACCTCAAATATCGACGGCGCCGGGCGGGTAAATCTGGTGATTTCTCCGAGTGCGGTATGGGGAATCACTCTCGATGGGCAATGGATTGGTCCTGGCTTTGTTACCCTTGGCTATGCACAATTGCTCAACGACCTGCTGGACGTGAGTGCATCGCCCTATGTGCGCTTTGCCGACGGACGAGTCTCGCTGCGGGCGACGTTCTCGCGCCGCGTGAATAATCTACGGCAGACGCGCATTGCTACCATCGAACGCTGGGTGGCGAATAGTGGCATCAATTGGCAAATCAGCGACGCTCTCGGCATGGATCTCCAATACGGGCAATACACGATGATGTCTGACCACACAAACGACACACTCCGCGCCGATAATCGCATGCAGATGCTGACGCTGACGCCAAGCTGGCGCTTTGTCGCTGGTGGTAACGACCACTTCCTATCAGCGTCATTAAGCTACCAGAGCACTACAGATAACAACATTGTTAGTGGACGCTATGGCTCAAACTCGATGATAAGCGCGACCCTGTCACATTCGACGCAGCTTCCCTCGAAGCTCGGTTTGAGTACGTCGCTCAGCTATAACCACACGGAAACGTACCTGCAGAACATCCGTTTTGCCACGCTCAGCGAATCGCTCACCTATCCCTTTGCCGAGCGTTGGACTGCACGTGGCACACTCGGATTCAACGCAACGAGTACGGCGCGTACAACGCTGCAATTGCTGCTCCGTGCTGCTGTGACGTATTCTCTTAGTGAATGGGGTAGCCTAACGTTACAGCTGATGAACAACACATTTGACCTGACGGCACAGCAAGGCAACCGGTATAGCGAACTATTCGGGAGTCTGCAGTACGCTGTCAGTTTTTGAGCAACATGTGCAACTGTATCTGGAGCACCAATGAAAGCTCGATACATTTTTCTGGCACTAACGTGCTGTATAGGCTCGCTGATCGCTCAACCGATCACGGTTTCAGTGCTTGTGCGCAATCCAGCACCAGTGTCGCTCCAGACATGGCGAACTGATCCGAGCATCGTTCGAGTTACGCTTACCAACACCGGCAGCAGTTTACGGCAGATAGTTATCGGCATCCTGCTCACAAATCGTACGACTGGGCAAACGGTGCGGACAGATAACATGCATCCCTGTATGCCACAGTTCCAACTTGCTCCCGGTGAGACTCGCCTGCTCGATGGCCCTGCATTGATATGCGAAAATGCACTTGTGATTGACCCAACGATTCGTACCTCGATCATTGCTGCTGGGGCAATACCGGAAGGAGACTACGAATTCTGCGTGACGGTGATTGATGCCACCGACCGCCGAACGGAATTAGCTACCACAGGGGTTCGCTGTGCAACAAGTCGTGTCATTTGGCCGGATCCTCCTGTGCTTATCCGACCACTTGCCGGCGATGCAGCACAGCGGTGTGATCAAGCAATACTGCTCCAGTGGCAGCCGTTGACACCGACGCCTATAGGTGGTGTGCGCTACCGAATCCGTGCTGTGGGTATGTTCGAAGGTCAACTCCCCCGACAGGCGCTGGAGGCGGCGACTGCGACCGAGACAATTGTTGACCAGGTCGTTTCGACGACCTCGTACACCATCGCGCCGAACACCCCGGTAATCCTGGACTTGGTGCAGCGCCGAGCGCCACGACTGGTTGGTATTGCCTGGCAGGTCGAGGCCCAGGACGATGGAGGACGCTCAATCACCACGCGCGGTGGGACACGTGGGAAAAGCGACATCGGACAGTTCACGCTTACATGCCCCGATGCCAGTTCGGCAGTATCGTGCAACGGACCGATGACACTGGAGGGGTACTATCCAACTGACCGCGATACCATCCCATGGGTGCCACCACAGCTTGTGGTGCAGTGGGGACCGTACTGCGACGATGTCCTGCGTATGCAGTTCACACTGACAGTGCATGACGAGAGCAGTGGTCGATCCTACAGAAACAGCAGAACCCTTTCTTGGCCGCGTGGGCCAATCGATGGGCAGTCACTCACTGGTCAGGCAAATGCGCAGGAGCGTGCTCGTCTCGCAATCGTCAACTCGTTCGACGACCGGGGCGAATTTGTCGAATGGAATAACCAGCTCCGCCGCGGTGGGACGTACCGCTGGAACGTCATGGCGACCTTCACTCGCCGCGAGGGACGCTCCGAACAAACCTACACACCCTCTACTGCGGAACTTCGCCTCAATCTCGGGTTGCGTATGCCGACGGAGCCCAATCCCGCCAATGGTGCCACAGTGAGTACGCGCCGTGGACTTACCCTCCGTTGGATGATTCCACCACCAACAAACATTGTTCGGGAATACCTTGCTGATTTGATCAGCCTTCGGGGTACAAGTAGAGCGGGGATGATGTTCGGTGCTGCCAGTGAAGCCATCCGTGTTGTTGTTGCCCGTGATTCGGCGTTCCGCACACTCGTTGGTAGCCGACTTCTCCGCTTTCCCGATAGCGGCACTTATCCAAGCTTCGATGATCGTGTCAATGAGCTGTTTGGGGCAAAGAGCGTCAGTTGGAGCGATGTAGAGCTTGCCGATGGTGAGTACTTTTGGCGCGTTGAATACTGCGAACCAACCGACACAAGCCAGGTGTACCGCCGTGGTCCGGTCTGGCGCTTTCGTGTCGGCAGTAGTGTTTCGGCGAGCGAATGCATCCGCATGCGTGTCCACGCACCCGAACATCGTGCAACCGTGACGATGCCGAACAATGGGGGTGTCCGTTTTTCAATTGCCGTGGAGCCAGCAATTCGCCTCAGCGCCATCACACAGTGCCGCGTGCGTATCTGGCAAATGTCTCGTCCAGACGAGGATCCTGCGGTGGTGCGCTCCCGATCGCCATTGCTGAACGCCGCAACGACTACCAGCGGTGGGAGATTGCTTCTGGCGGAACCTACCAGTGGCATCATTGAGCTTCGCTTCATCAATGTCGAGGGAGCGGCGCACACGTTTACCGCAACAAACGGGCAAACCTACCTGTGGGAATGCGAGCTCCAGTACAACGGCGCTCAGATACGCGCTGATGGTACTCCGTGCGAGGTCGGGCGCTCCGCGTGTGACGGTATCTTTACCTTTCGCGTCAGTGAGTGCAATAGTCCGTGTGAAGCACCTCTACCCTCGAACACGACGCCATATGCCTTGTCGCTTGGTGTGGGCGATGTCATTCGCATTGGGCACTTCGAAGCAGAATTGACGCGCGTTTCCGGGGCGCCCGAGAACCTCTCTGGTGAAGCACTTGTACGGCTTCCGTGGATGGGCATTCGTATTCGAACGAGTTTTTCGGGGATCGCGGTTAACACTGACCGGCAGGTCTATCGCGGGCGAATGGATGCGATGCAAGCGTCAGGTTCGGCATTGAGCCAGGAAGAGGCGAACCGGCTTAGCTCGACGCTTGGTCTATCGACAGACCAGCTTACTGCGATTGACGAGTTCATTACGTCGGGCAATCGTTTCGTAAGTGCGTTTGTGGCGAATCAACCCGTAGAGTTGCCTATCGGCTTCGACCGCACTATCGAGGGGTTCCGTATCGCTGTTGGTATTGTTGGAATGGTGTTCGAGCCAACCGGTGCGCGGCTCAATATCGTCCATGTACAGCCGATGCCGTGGCTTGGACCGAGACAATCGCTCGGATTTGGGGTGCGCAATATCTGTTTTTCTCCGCACGGGCTCGGGCGCTCACTGGACATCTATCTGGCAAGCGATGTAGGCTATCGTGCCAGTGACGACGCGTGGGCGATCAATTTCAAAGCTCCACAAGCAGCCCGTGCTGGCATGCCTGCTGATTCGGGAACGTACGTGCGGATCACGTGTGGCGGCTTCGAGTTCCTGCGCATTGCTGCAGAGGTGGAATTTCCACGCTCGTGGATGGTGCCAGCACCGGATGATGGCACGAGCGAGGTTATTCTTCGTTTTACAACACAAGTTCGTCGCAGCGGCGATTTCCTTGCAACGGCGACGATGACACCATTCAGCCCATGCGGAGCGTCGGGTTTTGTGTTCCACTGTGAGAACGTCGCAGTGGATCTTTCCGACCGCGAAAATCCCATAGGTATCGCCTTCCCGAGTGGCTATAGAGGCGAAACCAGCGAACGCTGGCGAGGCTTCTATCTAGGGCGGCTTTTCATGCAATTCCCCGAAGGAATTCGTGGCTGGAGTAGTACCGAACCACCACGTGTGGAGATCACCAACGTTATCATTGATGAGCGCACCGGACTGAACTTCCGTGTGATGGCTGCAAATATCCTCCGCTATCCCAATGCGAATCTTGGCGGGTGGGGAGCAAGTCTCGATACCATCGGTTTAGAGGTAGTCAACTCCTCGTTGCAGCGAGGATGGATGAGTGGAAAGATTCAAGTACCGATCAGCGATTCGGCGCTCACGTACTCGGCAATACTCCGTGATAGTGTGGGTGGCATTCGCTTTGAGTTCAGTATCGTGCCACGAAGCGCAATCAATGTGCCGCTGTGGGCTGCAACTCTCCAGATTGATCCGACCTCGTGGATCCGACTCGATGCAGGACGGGGCGTCAGGGGCGGATTTCGTGCACAGGCAAACTTTGATGGTCGGATTAGCTTCGGAGGAACAAGTAGTGTTCCCCTCAATCTCGGTGGCATTCGTTTCGAGGGATTGCTTGTTCGAACAGATTCTGCACCATACATCAGTGTTCGCAGTTGGTCGTTTGCGTCCCCTCCGCATAGCATCCTGGGTCCGCCCGAGCCGGAACCTCCGTCCGATGTCGGTTCCGGTGGTACCAGGTCCGCAGGAGGATTTCCAATCAGCATCCGCGAGTTCAGTCTGGTCAGCGGTAGCCGACGCGAGGGTCCCGGGGTTGGTGTCCGCATTGGCGTAGATGTCAATCTACAGTCAGGTGGTAGCGGCATCAGTGGAGGAACGACGATTTCTATTTGGGGAGCATTCCGAACCGGCAGTAGCGGACCGCCCTCGTTTGTGTTTAGTGGAATTGACCTCGACTCAATCGGGGTCCGTGCAGATATGGGGGCGGTTTTGATCCAGGGCTTTGTCCGGTTCTACAATGGGGATCCTACCTATGGTAATGGCTTTCGCGGTGCAGTTCAGGCAAACTTTGTCCGGATGGTTGAAATTTCAGCGACCGTCCAGTTCGGTACGGTGCGGGATTTCCGCTACTGGTATGTAGATGCTCGTGCCCTTATCACCAGTGGAATCCCGGTTTTCAGTGGCGTTGGTATCTATGGCTTTGGTGGGGGTGCGTGGTATAATATGCGCCGGGTCAGTGACCCTGCAAGTGTGACGCCAACCCGGAGCGGTAGTACAGCGGTGACCGCAAGCACCGGAGCACCTGGTGTGACGAACTCCGGTGCACGTTATGAGCCGTACTATTCTTCTTCTGGCGAGACATTCGGCTTCTATGCGCTCGTTACGTTGGGGACTCACCCAGAACCGAAAGCATTCAATTGCGATGTTCGCCTGGAGGTGAGTTTCGTCGGTGGCGGTATCCATGAAATCCGTCTCCAGGGTGATGCGTGGATGATGGCAGAACTAACAGAGCGAGGGAGCGCCCGGGTCAGAGCATCTGCTGTCATTTCGTATACGTTTCCCACGCGCACGTTTTATGGTGAATTTGGGATCACCGCAAACCTGGAAGCTGTGCAGGCAACAGGTCGTATGGTTCTGCTGTTTTCGCCAGCGACGTGGCACGTCAAAATCGGTGATCCAGAAGGGCAGCGGATCGAGGTTGCGGTACTCAACAACCTTATTCAGTTGCGAGCATACTTTATAGCGGGGATGAATCTGCCATCGATGCCGCCTATTCCACCAGAAGTGTTGGAGTTAACTGGCCCGATACCTGCGCCAGTGCGTCCAGAATCGATAGGTCGCGGTAATGGCTTTGCATTTGGTGCTGATGCGCGTTTTGCACCACCAGAGTTGCGTTTTCTGATCTTCTATGCCTCAATGCGTTTCCTCGTTGGATTCGATATGGCGCTGCTCAATTATGGTGCAACGGCGCAGTGTAGCGATGGGCGTCCAATGGGTGCCAATGGATGGTATGCCACGGGTCAGATGTATGCACGATTGGATGCCTCTATTGGCTTGCATGTGGATTTATTTTTCGTGTCAGGCAAATTTGAAATCCTTGGCTTGCGTGTTGGTGCTGCACTCCAGGCGGGACTGCCAAACCCGACCTGGTTAGCAGGTGCGTGTGGTGGTCGCTACAGCATTCTCGGAGGGTTGATCAGTGGTTATTGCAACTTTCAATTTACACTTGGTGAGCGCTGCACGCCTCCAACTGAATCAGCTCTGGCGAATATCGAGATAATTAGTGACATTGCACCAGCGAATGGTTCGACCGACGTCCCCATCTTTGCTGAACCGACAGCGTTTTTCAACCTGCAGCCCGACCGTCCGTTTGCCCTCGAGGAGCTACAGAACGATGGGGCGACCGTGACAAAAATTTTCCGTATTCGGGTTGGAAGCTTTACACTCCGCAAGCAGAACAACCGAGGGGATTTCACCGTCTCCGTTCCCGTCTCGCAACCTGTGGACCGTTCAACGCGGGAGGCACCAGCTCGCGCAATTGTGCCTGCTGAGCCGTTGGAAGGGCTGACACGATACCGCGTGGAAGTTACAGCATACGGACAAGAATACACCGGTACAGGTTTCGTTCGACAACCAAGCGAGAGCATTGAACAAGCAAGCGAACGTGCTGCCCGTGAGTTGGCAGGAGTAACTCTGTGGCGTGACATTCGCTACCGAAGCGGTCCACGCAGTGGACAGCGGGTCGAGCAGACAGTGGGTAGCACGTTTACAACGCAGCCACGTCCTGATACAATTGTTCCCCAGATGGTGTACATGGCGTATCCGCGACCATCACAGCGATTCTATCTGCAGGGCGAGTGTTCGGGCGGTGAAATCCTGCTCCTGAATGATTTCAGCTATTTATTTGCTCCTTCGCCGAATCGGGATACAGTGAGACTCTACCAGGTACGCTTTATCCGTCTCAGCACAAGCGAACGGACGGAAGTACCGCTATCGTACACACGCTATACCCGCCCGTACTACAATGGTGAACGCCGTACCGGACAGCAATGGGGAGGACGCATTGGCTTTTCGATTCCACGACTTGCCAACGATGCCATTTATGCTGTGCAGGTCATCCGTCGTGATTCGGTTGTACGGCGCTCCAGCAGCAATCGGTTCGAACTGGCTCTCAGTGGTATGCCAGAAGCACGAAGCGGCGTTATCTCGCAGCAACTTCTCGACCACTTGGGAAGCACGCTGGTGCTACGCCGCATCAGGCGTCCCTCAGGATTTGATGTCGGTCGAGCGGTGGCAAGCAACGAGAAACTTCTCTATGTGTACTACTTTCGTACAAGCCGCTATGACCAGCTCGCGGATAAGGTGCGAGATCTCTCCACCCAACGAACTGATTCAATGAACACCATCGCTCTGATCCTCCCTGTGATTGGATTGGTGCCATCAGTATCATCGCCAGAAGGTTTTGATCCACACGATCTGCAGTGGCAGAGTATTACAGCGTCCCCGAATGGAGTGGCTTCGTATGAGTACGAGGTTCCGCCGCTTATTTCAACCAACGGCTGGGTGCGGAGCGATCGCTGGCATAGCCAGTATGCAAATGCCATATATGAGGATGAAAGCTGGGTGGCGAGTTTACCAGCAAGCAGCACACGCAGACCTCCGACACCTCGGGGCGGTCGAACATGGTTTAGCCATGCTGTCAGTGAGGGAAATAGGATGTTTTCTGCCGTACAAACAAGTCATCAGACACTTTCTGACCATGAAATTGGTGCAGCAACTGGCGATCCGTCGTATGTAATGGTTGCCAAGTTACTGCGCCAGGCGTCATTCAGAGTCGATGAATCACGCATTAGCCAAACGTGGAGGATACCAATCGCCGATGATATTCGCCTTACCCGGTTCGTTTACGACCAGCCGACCTGGGTTGCACTCGATGTATCCAGACTTGCCACGTGGGCGGCAGGACTGGTTTCCACGTGGTGTGGAAGTGGTGATGTGGGCTATGATCAAGTAACGTGCGAGAGACTTCGGCGCATTGCTGCACGGCGGTTTGTGTTTCCGTATCGAGGCGATTACACGACCGTGTGGTTGTATTCTTGGTGCCAAGACCCCGACCGTCCGGTTACGTATCAATTTCGTTTCCGGTACTAATGGAGGACAGAACATGCTTCGAATGGTGGTAGTGCTGGGTGCTGCATTTTCGGCAGTGCTTGCGCAGCAGCAAACGACCAGTAGCGACACAACAGACCCAACACTTGCAGCCTATCGCGAGTTGTTAGTGCCGTACTTGCGCCTGCTGGTGCAGTCCTACGGTGATTCGGTAGTGCTGCGGTGGGCACCGTCGAATGCACCGGCGTGGCGTGTCTATAACCGCATCGGCTACATCGTCGAGCGCGCATTGCTTGATACAACCGACAGCGGTCCGCTCCGCTACGAACGTCTGACGTCTCAACCCCTGCGGCCGTGGACGTTAGAGGAGTGGAAACAGCGGAGCCGTCCGGATCAGCAGTTCGCCGCAATTGCGGTGCAGTGCCTCTACGGGGCGTTGTCCATCCCGCAGCCGAATACCATTCCGAGCATGCTCGATGCGGCGACGGAATTGGAAAATCGCTTCGGCTTTGCGCTCTTTGCTGCCGATTGCGATGCCCATACAGCAAACGGTTTAGGACTGCGGCTGGTGGATCGGAACGTGCAGCTCGGTCAGGTTTGGGTGTACCGGGTTTTTCCCGCGAGGCTTGATTCGGTGTTTCTGCTGGATACGGTGTACTTGGTTGCGCACGTGGACCCCTACCGACCGTGGCCGCCAGTCTTGGACCTGGTGGCCGACGGACACGATCGTTTCGTGCACCTTCAGTGGAAAAATTTCCCAACGGGTGGGTACACAGGATTCAACGTCTATCGGACTGATCCGAACGGGCGCCGCATAAAGCTCAACAGCACTCCGATTGTGCCTGCGACCCCGCGCGGATGGTCACGCCGCATTGAACCGTGGTTTGAGGATACAACTGCCCAATGGGGTATCGTGTACACCTACGAGGTGCGCGGTATCTCGCCGTTCGCCGAAGAAGGTGAGCCAGCAACGATCCGCGCTAAACTTCGCGACCGCACACCACCGCCGATGCCGCGAACGCAAAAGCCCATTATCTACGGCATGACAATGGTGCGGCTACAGTGGGATATCGCCGATGTTCCAGACATCATGGGGTTTTCCGTGATGAAAAGCGATAAGCCCGATCGCGATTGGCGTGCTCTGCACACCGAACTCCTTCCACCGTCACAGCGTGCCTTTTTGGACACGCTTGCCGATCCAGACCTGCCGTTCTACGCTATCATTGCCGTTGATACGGCGGGTAATTCCAGCGACTACCTACCGCTCTACGTAGACATCCACGATACTATTCCACCGGCCCCGCCGACGGGAGTTGTGGGCGCGATAGATACCAACGGTATTGTGCGTCTGGAATGGCGCTTGGGGACAGAACGTGATTTGTTGGGCTACCGTGTGCTATGGGCAAACGACACCACGCACGAGTTTACGCAGCGCACTAACCTGGTCTGGCAGGACACGGTTTTCTACGACACGGTTGCGATCAACACGCTCACCGAGTACATATACTACCGCGTGGTGGCAGTAGATAATCGCTATTTCCACTCGGTTCCATCGTCGATTGTTGCGGTGCGTCGTCCGGACGTAGTGCCGCCAGTAGCACCGATTTTCACCGACGTTCGCACGTACGAGGATCGAGTCGTTCTGACGTGGAACCCGTCGAGCAGTCTCGATGTGAGCCAGCAGATCCTCTACCGCCGCGCTGAAAGCGACACGAGCTGGACGGTGCGAATGCAGCTACCGGCAACAGCATGGCAGTTTACAGACACCGCTGTCGTTCCACGCGTGCGCTATAGCTACACGCTCGACGCGGTTGACCACAGCGGGTTACATTCGGAGCGGGCGTTGCCAGTCACTGCACGACCCTATGGCTCGGCTGAGCATGCACCAGTGCAGAGCATACGTGCGCGCTACGATAGCACAAGCAGAACGGTTATTCTCGAGTGGCTCTACCCACAGCCGCCGGTGGAGCGATACTGGTTTGCAATCTATCGTGCAGTGGATAACTATCCGCTGCAGATATATGAATCGGTCGAACCGACGATTACACGATTCGTTGATCGCCGCCTTGTCGGGCGTGGACAATATCGATATGCCGTGCGGGTTGTAACACCGACGGCGCAATCGCCGCTCTCGGATGAAATCATCGTGGATGTGCAGTAGAACTCACGCGGCTGTTACCGTACCCCTACAACAGGCGTCGTTACAAACTCTTGTCCTATAGGGCACGAACACTGTAGAGCCCTGGAGGGAGCTCGGGCAGCGGCAGTCGGTGCTCGCTGCTGGAAAGCATAACGTACCCATTACCAACAATCGGCTGCGGCTCGATCCGCAGCTCCATCACCGTGGTGCCTATATCAGCGCTGGACCGAGAGCAAATGTAGGGGAAAGCAACTCCGCCATCCCTGGAGCAAGAATAAGTGTACGCTTCAGGGCAAAACCTCTTTTAGTTTATAGTAGTTAGCTGTGATGCCGCGGCAAAATATAAACTAAATTCTCTTCATATTCCTGCCTCGTTATTACGACTTCGTAGTAACCTGGTAACACTGTCGTAACACTGTCATTACCACCCCGAAACATACGTGAGGGAGTTTCGCATTCAGTTTGTGTGTGGTTGTTTCACAACGTGCGTTTTTACCATGTTCCTAAGGTTTGTCGTGTGTGTGGTCCTTGCTTGTGCTGTAGTCGTTAGTGCTGAACAGCCAGGCAATATCAGTGGAAAAGTTCGCGAAGCATCCAGCGGAGAGCCGTTGCGCGGCGCGACTATCATCGTCGAGGGGACAAAAAAAGGTGCAATAACCGATCCCAAAGGCTCGTTCACAATCAAGAACCTCCCTGCTGGTACCTATACACTTCTTGTCCGTTATGTCGGCTACGAAACCAAACGGATCAGTGGTATCACTGTCGAAGCGGGAAAAACTGCAAACGTAGCAGTTACGCTTGATCGAGATCGTGAGCTACGGGCGCGAGATGTTGTCGTTGAAACGCGGCGCACGACCGAAACCCAGGCTGCTCTCTTGGCACAACGAAAAAATAGTGCACTGGTATCCGATGGTGTTAGCACCGAGGAAATCAAAAAAATGCCTGATGCTGACGCTGGACAAGCGCTCCGCCGTGTTCCAGGAGTCACGCTTGCCGGTGATAAGTATATCGTCGTTCGCGGCACAAGCGATCGTTACAACAACGTCACACTCGACGGGGTACCGCTGACCTCGACCGAGCCGGATAAAAAAGCGTTCACCTACGATCTTTTCCCCAGCGACTTACTCGAAAGCGCAACGATTGCAAAGACATTCACACCAGATCTGCCGGGCAACTTCACTGGTGGCTTGGTGCAACTGGCAACAGTCGAATTTCCCTCCCAGCGGATGCTTAAGGCGAGTATTTCGTCGTCAGTCAACGA
The DNA here is from genome assembly GCA_026416585.1 of Chlorobiota bacterium. Lineage (GTDB taxonomy): Bacteria > Bacteroidota > Ignavibacteria > Kapaibacteriales > NICIL-2 > NICIL-2. The sequence goes on from JAOAEV010000016.1 coordinate 21,870, forward strand.
CAATGCGTTCATGCAACCTAATCGCTTCATTAGTCCGACAGGCGGACGCTGGGACTGGCTGGGATTCGACGACGGCACACGTTCGAGATTGCCCAACGGCATGCCATCCGACCGTCGCCAGATGAGTGAGCTGCTGAGCGCAGTGCGTAATCCGTATGACACGACCGGTGCGCGTGAGCGCTGGACGGAACTTGCTCGCTCGTTCAATAACAAAAACTGGCAACCATATCGGCGAACCCTTGTATCGCCAAATAGCTCCCTGTCGCTTGCATATTCGGATGTGGTGTCGCTGTTCGGGAGTGACTTTGGCATTGCGGCGAGCCTGGTGTACTCGAATTCGTGGAGTGTTTCGACGATTGAACGGAACGGAATTCTTGCTGATCGATCACTGTGGTTCCGCACTGGTGGGTATAATCCAACACGGACAACGAACCTTGGTGGAATGCTCAACTTCGCTTGGCGCGCCAACGAATACAGCACCATTGCTCTCCGGACGGTCTATAGCCACTCTGCCGACGAAGACGTGGTGGTACTCAACGGACAAGACTACGTACGCATCTTCGACACCAAGCAAGTTTCGATGCAGTACGTTGAAAAATCACTCGTGACGTCGGTGCTTGCGGGTACGCACACGCTGCCAATGCTGGGGAATGCATCCCTCGAATGGAAGGTCGGCTATTCACAGTCGAATCGCAATGAGCCGGATTTTCGTCGCTTTCGTTTTGCGCGTCAAACACCCCACGACGATGCGTACATCGAACCGTACACATCCGACATCATTGCATTTACGCCGCTGGCGCAGGGCGACGGCGTTCGAGCTGGACGCTTCTTTTCGAACCTTGATGATCGGTCATATACGGGTGGATTCGATCTGAAGCTCCCTGTTGGTGATGTGACACTGAAGACAGGTGTGTACACCGAACAACGTCAACGCACGTTTCGAGCGCGGTCGTTTACCTACGTGCCGGGTCCTGAATTCTCGCTTGACTACAGTGTTTTCACACTACCGGACTCGGTGCAGTGGGCGGATCCATCGCGCATTTTTCAGCCTGAGAATCTTGGTCCGCACGGCATAGGGATTTCCGAAGATTCCCGCCTTGCTGATGCCTATGACGCCAGTGAACGGCTCTATGCCGGCTATGCAATGGCAGATTGGTCGGTCGGTGCAGTCCTTGGCGTGCCACTGCGAATTATCGGTGGTGTGCGATATGAGGACAATCGGCAACAGCTATCGAGCTTCGACTTGAGCGATCGTTCTGTGTCAGTTGATTTGCTCACGCGTGATCTATTGCCAGCGCTGTCGGTGGTATTGCAACTGACCCCGACGATGAATCTACGGCTGGCGGCTTCACAGACGCTGGCACGTCCGGCGCTGCGCGAGTTCGCGCCATTTGCATTCTACGATTTTTCGACTCAATCACAAGTGATGGGCAACCCCAATTTGACACGTGCTCTTATCACAAATGCGGACATTCGGTGGGAGTGGTTCCTTGCACCAGGCGAAGTGATTTCGGTTGGTGCATTTACCAAGCGATTCCTGCACGCGATCGAGGAGACGATTTATCTTGAGCAGCAAGAAATCGCACGGACCTACCGGAATGCCGAGGGACCAGCGACTAACTACGGAGCGGAGATCGAGCTTCGCAAACGACTCGATATGCTTGGAGCATGGGGCGAGAACGTGATGGTTTCTGCTAATTACGCACGAATCTTCTCGGAGATTGCCGTTGCACAGGGCGGACAAATTGACCGACGTCCTATGTGGGGACAGTCACCCTATACGCTCAATCTCGTTGCATCAGCAGCGATACCGGAGTGGAACGCAACTATCAGCGTTGGTTATAACGTATTTGGTCGGCGTATTGTACTTGTCGGCTTGCGTAATGCATACACGTTCCCTGATCCACATACCTATGAACTTCCGCGTGATGTTGTGGACGTGACCGTAACAAAGCGCTTCGATGCAGTGGAATTGCGGCTGTCGCTCCGTGATCTGCTCAACCAGCCATTGCGTTGGGAGCAAGGCGGAACGGTAGTGCAATCAACGATTCGTGGACGTTCGATTGGTCTTGGGATAAGCTATCGGCTCGCGAACGAGCAATGATGTTTCACTATACTCAAATTTTGCGATGCGGCGTTTGTTGATCCTCCTGTGTTTGGCGATGGTGGTTGGTGCGTCAGCACAGCAAATCACCGTCCGATTGAAAAAACCAGCCGGTGGAGAGGTGTTCCGTCCAGGTCGGTCGGAGGACTTGGAGTGGGATACGACAGCATATCCTGGCATTTATCCGACGTGGCGGTTCCAATTTGCAACCTCGCCAACAGGTCCGTGGACAGACTTGCCCGGGGCTACTGCTGTCAAAGACTCTGCGGCGCGACGCGGACGCTTTGCAGGGGGATTTCGTGTTCCAGCTGTTTCTACCACCAACGGTTATGTGCGGATGGTGAGGGTCAAATCAGACGGAACGCTCGATGAAACTGTTACCAGTCGGAATCAACAGCCGTTCACCATAGAGCAACCATCAGCGGTTCGTCCCGATTCCGTCTTGCGAGCACCTATCACCGGACGCGTGCAGCTGAACTCGAAGAAAATCTACGGACTCGATGGTTATGTGTTCGTTGACGATGGTGGTGTTCTGGTTGTCGAGCCAGGTACGATCATTATCGGCGATACAGTCGGGCAGAATTCAGCGCTCTGCGTCAATCGTGGCGGTAAGATCATTGCAGAGGGTACGCGCCAACGCCCGATCATCATGACATCATCGGCACCGCCGGGACAGCGGGCCTCAGGTGATTGGGGCGGTTTGCTCATTTGTGGTCGTGCACGAACTAATCATCCGGGTGGTCAAGCAGCGCTCGAAGGCGGAATTGCTGATGCAAATCAAGTACGCGGATGGTTCGGTGGTACCGACGATGATGATTCGAGTGGTATCGTTCGCTTTGTGCGCATTGAATTTGCTGGTATCGCCGCTGCACCAAATTCTGAGCTCAACTCACTTACACTTGGTGGTGTCGGGCGACGCACAGTGATCGAATACGTCCAGTGCAGCTACGGCAATGATGATGCCTTCGAATGGTTTGGTGGTTCAGTTAATGGGAAGTACTTGATTTCAACCGGTTGTCTGGACGATGATTTCGATACCGACAATGGATGGAGTGGACGGGTACAATTTGGAGTGGGGCAACGCTTTCGTTCCCGTGCGGATCAATCCATTTCGCAGGCATTTGAATCGGACAATGATGCCAGCGGCTCGTTCAATTCTCCGAAAACCAGTGGTGTGTTTTCGAACATGACGCTCATTGGACCGCTACAGGACACGTCGTGGTCAGCCGGTACTGGTGTGGCACCCAATACGTACAACTCACGCTTCGGTGCAGCAGCACAGATTCGCCGGAATTCACGCCTGAGCATTATCAATAGCGTCTTTCTCGGTTGGCCGCGCGGTGTTGAAATCGCCGGAAGTAACACCATGGCCGCGGCAGCAGGGGATTCTTTATTAGTTCGGAACAATACGTTCTACGGCATAAAGGGAACTTGGCTCAATTTCGCCGGTGGAACACCACCACAAGGCATGACCACATCCTGGATCGAGCAGCAGCAGTTTGCCAACATTCTCGATAAGAGTTCACCAGCTCTGGCGATGCTGATGAATCCATTCTCGACCACGATCGACTTCAATCCGCAACCGATGGCGAATTCTCCGTTGGCATCGCAATCGACAAGTTTTGAAAGTACACCGCGTGTGGACCTGAGTTGGTTTACGCGTGTCAACTATCGCGGAGCGTTTGCACCGTATCCGGTTGAGCGCTGGGACTTGCCGTGGGCGGAATACGATCCCGCCAATACTGACTACACGCTCTCTGTTGGCAGCGATGAGCAAACGCTACAGCTTGCGGTCGAAATTGTTCCCAATCCAGTACGTGATGTAGCGGCGATTCGATATACGTTACGGACTGATGATCGTATCAGCCTTAGCCTCACCGATGCCAGTGGGCGTGAAGTTGTGCGATATCTATCGCAGTATCCACACCACGCAAGCATCTACGAAGTACCGCTGAATGCAAGCTGGCTATCAAACGGTGTGTACTTTGTGCGGCTTCTGAGCGAGCGGCATGGAGCGGTTATTGCTCCCGTTGTCATAGCGCGTTAGAACAAAGCAGCATATTCATTTCCTCCAGGACGTTTCTCCGCGCCGAGCGGAGAACCACACACACGCAGCAAGGCGCTCATTTCGGGCGCCTTGTGGTTTTCTCTGCGTCCTTGTGCACTGAAACGAAATGTTCTCCGTTTGTGTTCTTGCGCCGTACTTTCGAATAAAACGCTCACCTGCGGTGGAGGCGGCAATGAAACAAGTGCTTTTCCAACTGCTGACGCTGTCGCTGCTGGCAGCCGCCCAACAATTGCCTGATAGCAAGGGCACAGACTTTTGGTTTTGCTTCATGCCGAACTTTCACAACGGCGGTATCAATAATCAAGCAGCAGCTGAGCGCGACTCAGTGTTCATCTTCGTTGCTGCGGATGAACCGACGACCGTTACCCTCCGCTACACACCGTATGATAACCGCCTCCCGCAGGAATTGACGTACCGCATTGTCAACCCTCAGAATATGCTTATCATTAGGATGTCATTCTATGGGGTTGAATTGGTCGGTATCAACGGAGGAACGTTTACGGTTCCGGTTGCTTCGCGTCATACCCAACGACCGGTGCCATACTCGTTCCACCTAACAACTGACCGTGATGTTACCGTCTATGCAATGAGTCATGCTGAAAAAACCAGCGATGCATTTTTAGTGCTTCCTACCGACGCACTCGGCAAAGATTATTACGTGATGAGTTTTAATGCCGATCCATATGACGGACGTGGTCAAACCCCGTCGCAGTTTGCCATCGTCGCTACTGAAGATTCGACAGTGGTTGAGTTCCTTCGCGTGACGGCACCGACAACGGATGGAACGCTGAGTCGAGTCGTGTACCTCGATCGTGGTGAGGTGTACTTAGTGCAATCGCAGGCAAACTCGAATGCAAACGATCTAACCGGCACGCGCATCAAGGCAAATCGTCCGATTGCTGTTTTTGGGGGGCATCAGCGGGCACGTGTGCCGATAGATGGTCGCACAAGTGGCGCATCACGAGATTGTTTGATCGAGCAGCTTCCACCGATCAACACGTGGGGTCGCTCGGCGTTGATGGTACCATATCCGGATCCGCCGGATGAGGAGCACATTGGACCAGACCTCTACCGCATCTTGGCGGCACGCGACAGTACGGTCATCTACCTCGACAGCGTCCCGCTGGTGACACTCAATGCAGGGCAGTTTTACCAGGCATCATTGACTGCACCGCATTCAGTCCATGCTAACCGTCCCATTTTGGTGGCACACTATCGGCGCACATCTACACCTGGTGGGCAGCTTGTTGAGCTTTATCGCCTTGGCGATCCATTTATGATGCTCATCCCACCAGCAGAGCAATTCCAAACAAGCTATCGTTTCATTTGTCCACGCATCTATGAGGATACACTCAATGGTGTACGACTTGTCGAGCTGTACAAGTATCATTTCGTGACGATTGTCATTCCAGATACCGCTGTAAGCTCGCTTATCCTCGATGGTCGACCGGTCAGGCAACCGTCGTTCCCGATTCCGAAGAGTAGCTATCGTTATCTACAAATTCAGTTGAGTGCAGGGGTTCACACCGTATCAGCATCTGTACCCTTTGGTATCTACGTGTACGGATATGGCTTTGCCGATTCGTATGGCTACATTGGTGGAATGAGCTTCCGGCGATACGATTTCGATCCGCCGCGCCTGTCGTCGCTGCCGCAGTGTCCGCCATATCGGCTGGTTGTCTATGACACGCTTCCCGGAGATAGCCGCGTTGACGTAGTACAGGTGATTGAAGATTCCACCGAAAACGTTGCGTGGCAGATTCAACGTTGGACACTACTGCCCGAGGATTCGGTGGTTGTTGCACTGTCGCTGATTGATCCCTACCAGGATGGGGTAATTACTCTTCGGGCGCACGATGCCGAGCAATTCATTACGTCGGCACGCATCTCGATTCCGGGCATGACACTGCGCATAACCGGCAGCGATGGTATGCTTACACGTCCGCCGGCTACATTTAGCTATCGCAGTGCGACCGCGCGCAGTTCGTGTTTCCCGATCGCGCTCGTCAATACTGGGAAATTTGCACAAACAGTGCTACGGCTCGGCAGTGCGCATGGAACTATTAGCAGCGATGCACTACCTGTCAATATAGTACCGGGCGACAGCTTCCGTGTGGATGTTTGCTATCGTGTTACACAAACAGGCATTATTCATGATACGCTCTGGTTCGAGATGCCGTGTGGTCGGTTCGTGGCAGCAACGTTCGATGTGGAATTCATCATTGACTCTTTGCCGCCAACAGTCCAACGCGTTGACCGGCCGTGCCCTCCGCTGCATGATATCACCGTCTCAGAACGCGGCTACACGGAAACCGGCATAGCTGACATCCGAGTGCTTGACTCGAATAATGTACTCATCACCATCACAGCATCATCGGTCGAAGGGATGCTGTCCTCCCAAATGCAACATATCAAGGTTGCTCATCGTGATTGGCGTTACGACGGAAGGTACAGTATTGCCGTCACTGACTCGGTGGGGAATACCTCGCTTATCAGCGGCACGTTTGTTGGTCACACCGTCATGATTGTGGGAAGCTCACTTCAGGGTTCAGTGCCAGATTCACTCTCAGTAGAATACCACTACACTGCCAAGAGCAATGAGTTTTTCTGCGACACAGTCGAGTTGTACAACTACGGCTTGTATCCCCACACATTCGAGCGACTGGTCCGTCGTGGGGTCGAGTTTTCCGTTCCACCATCGTATGTCCCACTTGTGCTCATGCCTGGTCAGCGTGTACGTGTACCGTTATGTGTCTTGACGCCGTCGTACACACACGGCACTTCGAATCGCTCTGATGATACACTGGAACTCAGTATCGGATGCTATAGACGTGCTCTTCCTGTGACAATTAGTAGCTTACATTCTTCGTACACAGCGCCAAGCAGTTGTGATGTGACAGTTCAAGCAGGCACTGCAGTAGGGGACACAACCACTATGGTTGTCCCACATGGTAGCATTGAGTACAACGGTTCAACGGTGCGCATACAGTGGGATGCAACGGTGCGTGCGACGGTGCGGCTATTCTCAGCCAGCGGTCAATGTTTTCGCTACATTCAGCATGAAGGCGAGGCAGTCCAGCTCGACATAAGCGATTTGCCTGCAGGTGTGTATTGGCTGCTTGCACAGACCAAAGATAACATCCTGCGTACACCGATCCTGTGGATGGGACAGTAATTTTGTTTTGAGTTGAACATCATCATTGCTCCTATGCAGCTCTTCGTTGATTCCGCAAATGTGGATGAGATTCGCCATGCAGCTCAGCTTGGCATCATTGCTGGCGTGACGACCAATCCCAGTTTGTTAGCGAAAGAAGATCCAACGCAGCCGGTAGAACGCATCATCGCAACAATTCAAGAAATTGTTGGTGGTCACATTTCCGTCGAGGTTGTTTCGACTGAGACTGATGGGATGATTCGTGAGGCAGAGGAAATTCTATCATGGCTGCCTGAAGCGACCATCAAGATACCGATGATTCCTGCAGGTCTGGCTGCCGTGCGACAGCTTAGTCGCCGTGATATTCCCACAAATGTCACATTAGTCTTTTCTCCAACGCAGGCGCTGGCAGCTGCCAATGCCGGTGCATCGTACGTGAGCGTCTTTTTGGGACGACTCGATGACATCGGACATGACGGGATTGACGTGCTGCGCGACGTGGCAGAAATTTGGGATATGCACCACATGGAGGCAGAGATCATCGCGGCATCAGTCCGCCATCCGATGCACATCGTCGAGGCAGCTAAAGCGGGTGCACACATTGCGACGGTCCCATACAAAGTGCTTATGCAATCGCTCACACATCCGCTCACCGATGCAGGATTGCAGGCATTCCTGCGTGATGCTGCAAAACGGCAACAGCGCTCGGTTACAGTGTGATAATGCTACACGTCATCGTCGCATGTCTTGTTCTGGTCACTGCGGCTGCCGATACAGCCGTCGAATTCACGTTGGAGGATCAACGAGGCGCTGAAATCTCATCGCAACAATTACGGGGAAAACCATACGTGCTCATCATTGCCGACCGGGATGGTGCAGAACATTCGGTACGCTGGGGTGAAGGCTTATACCGTGCTCTTGGCAACGATGCGGTAATTCTTGGCTGTGCAGCGCTCGAGGGTGTGCCGTGGTTTCTTCGGTGGTTTGTGCGCTCGAGGTTTCGCGAAAGTGTAACCGCCGTTCCGGTATTGCTTGACTGGGAAGGAGTTCTCTTTCGTGCGTATCGCTGCAGTCCGAAGCTCCCCACACTCATTGCCGTGGATGCTAATGCACGGGTTGTTTGTCGACATAGTGGGAAGCCAGATTCCGATGCCGTGCGAAACGTCGTTGCATTGCTTCGTCAACGCTTCGGAGTGGAGCAGCAATGAGTGACTACGATTTTTTAGTGTACACCGACGGTGCGTGTATCGGCAATCCCGGTCCGGGCGGATGGGCTGCAATCATCCGTGATCGACAAGGGAACGAACGGATCGTTCGCGGTAGCGCTCAGCGAACAACGAACAACCGCATGGAGTTGCGAGCGCTCCTGGAGGCACTTCACGTGCTGCCGTCGGGCAACCACGTGCGGGTACTGGTTCGTACTGACTCGCGCCATTTAGTTGATGCGATTGCCAAGGGGTGGGCCGCTCGTTGGCGACAGCACGGTTGGAAACGCAATCGTCGCGATCGCGCAGAAAACACTGACCTGTGGGGTCCGTTGCTTGACGAGCTCGACCGCCGTACAGTTGTTGTTGAGTGGACAAAAGGACACAATGGTGATCCGCTCAACGAGCGCTGCGATGCAATTGCGCGTGCAGAAGCTGAACATGCCGTCGGTACTGATGACGGTTATGTTCCCGCCGACAGATCTACTCAGCAGACACTTCCTCTGAGCATATCTTCTGCTGGAGCGCGTGTCCGCTGTACACCCACAGATGATGGTCGTATCGCCATCAGTGACGGCACAGCAACAGTGTATATCAACTCTGAAGACGTTTCGCAGATCATTGGTCAGTTGGTGATGCTCTCCAGGCAATGAGATGGTGTGTACTGGTGCTTTCGACGATTGCCCATGCGCAGGTGTTGAGCATCATCGCACCGGATACGCTTCCGGCGCGTTTTTCTGCATGGTCGAATTTGTCGCACTCGCTGCGTATAGTGTCACCAGCCAGCCGCGCTGTACGCATCCTCTTGTGCATTGAAGGAAACAATCTGAGGGCGTGTACACCATTTGCAGCGCAGCCAGTCGTCGTGCTCCGTGATACTATCGTGCTACCGCTTTCTGCTCTGCTGTCGGATTTACTCGCGACGACGGAACCACTTGTGCGCACTGCGTTCTTGCTGCATGGTCGCTATCGTTTGTGTTTTACGCTGACCGATCCGAGTGATTCGAGCAAGCAATTCGATCGCCAATGTCGAGAATTCACCGTGGCTGGACCATCGCCGGTCGAGCTTGTCGGTGATCGAAAACGTTCTTTCCCATCCAATGCGCCAGTGCATTTGTCGTGGCGTGCAGCGATTGCATCGCCATTCAAGGTAGCAATGGAAGTATGCATCGTGGAGTGCTTACCTGGGCAGAGTCCATGGCATGCTGTGATGACAGGACATCCAATTGCCACGTGTACCCCGGATGCCATCGAGGGGAATCAGTGGACGTGTATATTTGATGCAGCACAGTTCATCCCAGGACGCCGTTACGCATGGGGAGTTTTTATCGTGGGTGGAAAAGAGTTGCTGTCCGATGTTGGCGAGTTCATCATCGAGAAGGCACCGTAGCGGAAATGGGCTGTGTAATTTCGTATGCAAGGTTTTGCTCCAGTGTCGGCACAGAAGCCCAAAGCAAATTTTTCGACCACAAGACCACCTCGATGTGGCGAGCGTTTTTCGCAATCGTGCGTAAAGAGTTTCTGGCAGCGTTTCGCAGTCGGCACAACATCGCTGCCGAGCTGTACTTCGTTGTTGGATCGGTGCTGATTCTGGTGCTGGGATTTCCACAAGTACGGCTTGATGCTGGACAGCAATCTGGCGTTGTATGGGTTGTTGTGTACTTTGTGGCAATGATGACAGTTGCACGCAGTTATGTCATCGAACAAGAGCGCAGCACCCTTTTGTACGTGATGCATGTCGCTCCTGCTGATGCGGTGTACTGGGGCAAGCTTGTTGCGAGCGTGTTGTGGTTGATTGTTGTTGGTGGCATCCAAATGTTGCTCATGGGTGCCTTTTCGTTGGTGCCAGTGCGGTTTGAATCGGCAGCGGTCGTCATGATCGGATGTGCGGCGATTGGTGCGGCAACTTCGTTGTTGGCCGCGATTGTTGCAGCAGCTCGTTTACGCAATTGGGTTTTTGCAGCGATTGCTTTTCCGATAGTGATGCCAATTTTCTTTTTGGGAGTCGATTCACTGGCGACTGTTCTGGCAGGAGGTGAGATTGTGTCGGCAGTTACCGAGCTTACTGTGATGCTGCTTTACGTGATAGTGGTTGCTATTGTCGCTTGGTGGCTATTTCCGTTCATCTGGAGCGAGGCATAGTGGGACTTCAGAGGAGACTTAGCCTGCTGCATGCGACCGCACTCAATACGATTGATATGGTCGGCATCGGACCGTTCATTGTTATGTCCTCAGTGATGGCAGCAATGGGTGGACCGCACTGTGTGATTGCATGGATCGCTGGCGCAGTGCTGGCGTTGACCGACGCAATGGTATGGGCTGAACTTGGTGCTGCTTTTCCTGATGCTGGTGGTAGCTATGCGTTCCTTCGCCGACTCTACGGGTCCCAGCGATGGGGACAAGTGCTGTCGTTTTTGTTTATCTGGCAGACGGTATTTCAATCATCGTTTGTCGTTGCGTCGGGAGCAATCGGTTTCACAAACTATGTGCAGTATTTGATGCCGCTGACCTCACGCTGGGTGACAAAAGCTGTTGCCGCTGGCGTTATTGTTCTCGTTGTAGTAGCGCTTTACCGACGAATTGAAACAATTGGGAAAACCTCTGTTGCACTGGCTGTTGTTGTGATTACCACAATTCTGTGGATTGTGGCAAGTGGTATTGTCGGTGGCAATTGGTCGCAGGTAGCACAGATTCCCCGCACGTTTAGCCTCAATGGACTCGGTGAAGCTATGCAGAGCAGTGTTTATGCGATCTTAGGCTACTATAACGTATGCCATTTGGGAGCTGAAGTGCGGGAACCGCAGCGCACTATTCCACGCAGTATGTTTTTATCCATCGTGCTGGTAACAACACTGTACATCGCCATGCAGCTGTCGGTACTGAGCATTGTTTCTCCACACCAAGCCAGACCAGATCAGTTCATTGCCAGCATCGTCGTCGAACGTGTCTTCGGGCAAACCGCCGCAGTCATCGCAACAGTGCTCGTGCTCGTCGTTGCGCTCAGTTCGCTTTATTCCGTTATTCTTGGGTATTCGCGGATTCCGTATGCAGCGGCACGCGATGGAAACTTTTTCGCAATATTCGCACGACTTCATCCGACGGAGCATTTCCCGCATATCTCGCTGCTGGCGATCGGTGCGCTATCTATTCTCATTGTGCTCATATTCGATGGGCTGCGCATTGTGGTTGCCAGTATCCTCACACTGCGGATCCTTGTGCAATTCGTTGGACAAGCGATAGGACTTTTGCTGTATCACCGTCGCAAGGGATGGGCAGAGTTCCCATTCCGTATGTGGTTCTATCCGCTGCCAGCCCTGGTAGCAATCATGATGTGGCTCTGGTTGTTCTTGTCGCGACCACCAGTTGCAATTGCCAATGGCACTCTTGCGCTCATCGCCGGTGTGGTTGTCTATGTAGTGGTTGCGCGGCAGAACGGTTGGTTCCCGTGGAACGTTGAACGGTCAACGGACTGCGAATAATGAACGTTGTCAAAGTTGGCGGATCGTCGCTACAGGATGTGAGCCATTTCGAGCAGCTCGCCGAGCGGCTTCGACGAGAGCATCCACCACCCTCACTTGTAGTTATTTCGGCGCTGCCGGGTGTCACGCGTCGCCTTGAGCAGGCAGCATTGCTCGCTCAGCATGGTGATCTCGGCGCTGCAACGTTGATCCTTCAGCAAATTCTCGCACAGCATATTGCATGTGTGAATGCGCTTTTCGGTGGTACTGCGCTGGCGCAGGCACTTGTGAAGCTCATTGACGAGATTGGTGAACGCACCGAACGCTTGCTCCGCGGTGTGGCGCTTACTGGCGTCCTGACTCCTCGAACGCTCGATCGTATCGTGAGCACTGGCGAGCGTTTTGTGCTACACATTGTGCGGCATCTGCTCCTCGAACGCGGGCTTGAGGCTCATGCTATTGCAGCCGACGAGTTGATTGTTACCGACGAACAATTCGGCAATGCGTGTCCGCTGGTGGATGAGACTGCTGCGCGTGTACAGCAACGATTGATTCCAGCTCTCGAGCAAGGTGGCTACGTGATTACCGAAGGATTTGTGGGGGCTACTGCAAATGGTGATGTCACGACGATGGGAAAAGAAAGCTCGAGTTTGACTGCTGCGCTGCTTGCCAGTTTAGTGGGTGCCCGTCATCTGGTATTCTACACACCGGTTGCAGGAATTTTCAGTGCTGATCCCTTGCTGGTACCGACAGCACGTCCGATTTCGCAGCTCTCATATGATCATGCCGAGCATCTTGCATACGCAGGACTAAAACTGCTCTATCCAACAATGATCGCACCACTGCGTGTGCACAATACTGTGCTTCGCGTAACTGCGCTCGACGCACACTCGCAACAGTCCACGGAAATAACACACACACGCAACGGCCACGATGTTTTTGTTGTGATGGAAGAGCACCTCATGCTTGTGCAGCTCGATCGCAGTGCATTTACACAAGCGACCGAGTGTCTGTGGCGGTACCGCGAGGTTGTTGCCATCGAGTATGGGACCGTTCTGGTGTTGGCAGAGCCTCCGCACGTATTGTCACTTGAGCAGCTTGGCATTGTCGTTCGGAACTCTACACCGTGTCGGTTGCTGCGGGTGTGGGGATGGAGCAGCTCAGCAGATTTTCACACGAAGCTGCAACAGTGTGTTGCCGCACTTCCTCAGCGACGAGCAATGGTGGTTGTGCAGAACGGTGAGGAAAGCCTTCTCTCTGCCGTTACTTTGTCGGTTGCGCCACAGTTGCTGGCTTCATTGCATGATGCAATTGTCGAGAACCTTGTACGCTAGCTGATCGCCACGCGTCGAGCCAATGAACCAGTGACAAATAGCCGATCCCGCCGAAACCAATCAGAAAGAGGAGTTGAAAAGGTATCGCTGCAAGTTCAGCGTAATAGAGCGAAACACAGATGCTAATGGTGAAATACATCCCCAGCAGCAGCTCTACGAGGACTGATGCACGTAAAGGCATGCGTGCGTACTTGCGGGTGCGCCAATCGTCGTTCGACGAAGTGATGCGATACTTTGGCGTGCGCGTAAACTCTGAGCGCTTGCCAATGAGTGCCTCGATTACCGCTTTGGTATTGTTGATTGCCAGTCCCATGCTCCCAGCCATAAAGAGCGGAAAAAGTAGAACGCGCCGCTGCCAATCCTCGTGGACGCTGCGCTGCGAATACAAGTAGAACAGAAATGTGCTCACCGACGCTAACACGAAAATGGACATCAGTGTGAACAGTTCGTCGTAGCCGCCCACAAGATTTTTGATGAGCACCATCGGCAGATTAAGGAATGCTACCAGCAGAATGAACGGGAAAACAATGTTGCTGGTTAGGTGGATTGTGCACTCGAGCTTTGTCGCCAGCGGCAGCCGCGATCGCCAGACTGCGGGGAGAAGTTTTTTTGCAGCCTCGACAGCTCCTTTGGTCCAACGGAATTGTTGCGACTTGAGCGCATTGATATCAGCGGGCAATTCTGCGGGCGAGGTCACATCATTGAGAAATACAAATTTCCAGCCGCGAAGCTGTGCGCGGTAGCTGAGATCCAAATCTTCAGCAAGTGTATCGGACTGCCAATTGCCAGCATCTTCAATACAAAGGCGACGCCAGATGCCTGCAGTACCATTGAAGTTGATGAAGAAACCAGCTTTGTAACGCACTTGTTGTTCGATAACAAAATGTCCGTCAAGAGCTAGTGCTTGTGCACGCGTCAGCAGCGAGTAATCTTCATTGAGGTGCTCCCATCGTGTTTGTACCATTCCCACACGGGGATCAGCAAAGTAGGGGAGCGTCTTTTGGAGAAAGTCCGGCTTCGGGATAAAGTCGGCATCGAAGATAGCAATGTATTCGCCACGAGCAAGCGATAGTCCATAACGCAATGCACCTGCCTTGTATCCTTCACGATTGCTACGGTGAATATAGTGGATGTCGTAGCCAAGAGTTCGGTAATATTCGACCCGCTCACGAGCAACCTGCTGGGTTTCGTCGGTCGAATCATCGAGCACTTGAATTTCGAGTTTGTCTGCGGGATAGTCAACTCGGACCACTGCATCAATGAGGCGCTCCACAACATATACCTCGTTGTAGATCGGTAGTTGGATGGTGACTACTGGCAATGGATCGAGCATCGCCGCGGTAGGGCGAAGCTTGCGCTCGCGTGTACGGTGGTAAAAGTAGAGCATGACCAATCCGTGAACCCCAAACGCAAAGAGGATAACCAGCGCTCCGACGTAGAGCGCTACAACGGCGTCGTACAACGAAGTGTCGAACATTGTCTGCAGAGAAGTTGTTTACCAATCGCTGATAACTGCCAGCAAAACATCGCTGGCGATCTGCTCGAGTGCAGTGCGAATGGCTTGGTCGCGGGCTATGGCTGCTTGGGCGATCAGAAAGAACTGCTCGCTGGTGAACGTGCGCCGCCAGATCGTGCGGCTTTTGACTGCATCGTAATATTCAACCTCCATCGCGACACGGATTTTGCGCTCACGCTCGACTTCGCCAGCGCGGAGCGTAACTGGCTCCTCGGCGATTGTCGTTAGCGCGGCACGAAGCTCAGCATCACCGCTGCGGTCAACCAGCTGGAGCGTGTTGTCATTCCGAAATCGCTCAATGAGCAACTGTGTTGCCACCTCACGCCAGACTGGCTGTCCAAAACTTGTCCGATCAGCAACAGTCGCAATCGCGATTGTTTTGAGATGCGGGGGCACACTACCGCCCACCAACGAATAACACCCCGTCCAAACCAATGCTGCACTCAACAGCGAACTTAGCAGCAATTTCCTCAGCGGGTGATGACAGAAAAATGACTGTTTTTTCATCATACGATTCGTTGGAGTTCCTACTGCTCTGTTGACTGGAGAAATGGGTTCGTTCTGCGCTCTTGACCGATAGTAGTTGGCTCCATGTGGCCGGGGTAGCAGATATAATCGTCGGGCAGCACGAGTAGTTGCTGCCGGATAGACGTGATGAGTTGATCGTAATCTCCACCGGGCAAATCTGTCCGACCGATACTACCAGCAAAGAGTGCATCACCGGAAAACACAACACGTGCCGTATGCTCGACGAAAGTGATGCTGCCTTCGGTGTGACCAGGAACATGCCGGACTTCAAAACGCAGCGTACCAACCGTGAGCACATCGCCGTGGTGAATATAGCCGCCAATCGGCACTGGCTCCAGTGCAAACGGCAATGGAAACACAGTGTGTTTATTGGGATCGCAAAGACGGTATGCATCGAGCGGATGAATCAGGGCAGGAATGCCGAACATACTACAAATGGCAGCTGCATCGCCGGTATGGTCCCAGTGTGAATGGGTGAGCCATAGTGCCAGTGGACGGTACTGAGCTGCAGTAATACGTTCAGCAAACCACTGCGCTGAGTCCAAAGGTGCATCAATCAACACTGCGTCGCCAGTAGCACTATCGGCGACAAGGTAGGCATTAGTTTCAACCGGTCCGGCAGTGATTATCTCGGGCACAAGCATTGGCTATGCAATGGAAAGGTGAGGGTAAGTATCAAGATGCTCCATGATGTAATGGCGCAACAAGCTATGCTCAGGACTGCGCAGGTGCGGATCGCGTTCGATGAGTGCGAACGCTTCTTGGCGAGCACGTGCAATAATATCGTTGTCGCGTACCAGGTCCACATAACGAAAGTCTGGCATGCCGGACTGGCGCGTTCCGAGTACGTCACCTGGACCACGGAGCCGCATATCAGCTTCAGCGATCAAAAAGCCGTCAGTGGTTTGCTCCATTGTGCGCAGTCGAGTGACGGCAGGTGGTTCGTCGTTGCTCGGCGTGGAACGAACGCGTATGGTGATATACGGCTCAGTGATCAAGTAACACGTCGCTGGTGTAGTGCCACGGCCAACACGCCCGCGCAACTGATGGAGTTGTGCCAGTCCGAATCGTTCCGCATGTTCGATGAGCATGACTGTTGCATTCGGCACGTCGATGCCCACCTCGATGACTGTGGTCGCAACAAGAACGTCGAACTCGCCACGAGCAAAGGTTGTCATGACACTTTCTTTTTCGTTCCAGCTCATTTGTCCGTGCACGAGTGCCAATCGTTCGGTGGCAAAATGCTCGCGAGCCAAACGCTCGAACTCTGTTGTTGCAGCGCGGAGCTGCACGCGGTCGGATTCCTCCACCAGTGGATAGACGATGTACGCTTGCCGTCCAGCACGAACTTCAGCGCGGATATGATCATACGCTACTAAAAGCTGGTCGCGTGAGACCACCCGGGTACGAATCGGCTGACGACCAGATGGCATTTGGTCGAGGATCGAGACGTCGAGATCACCATAGAGCGTCATTGTCAGCGTGCGGGGAATTGGTGTGGCGCTCATAACCAACACATGCGGCTGGTATTGCTCCTGGTGTGACTTGATTGCCAGATGACGGAGCATAGCGCGCTGAGCGACTCCAAAGCGATGCTGCTCATCAACAACGACCAGGCCAACGCGACAGTATTGCTGAGCACCTTGTGCCGACTCAGCAAAAAGTGCATGAGTCCCGACGACGATATTCGCTGTACCACTGGCGATTTGTTCAGCGATACTGCGACGTTCCCGTGCCGACTGACTTCCGACCAGTTTGACGATCTGCACATCGAGTCCGGCAGTCAGACGCCGTAGCGTGCGCCAATGTTGTTCGGCAAGCACTTCAGTAGGGACTGCCAGCAGTGTTTGGTAACCAGCGTCAATGGTATGAAGCATTGCTGCGAGTGCCACTAACGTTTTGCCAGCACCCACGTCACCTTGCAGCAATCGATTCATCGGGTGTCCGCTGGATAGATCTGCGACGATCTCTGCGATAACGCGCTGTTGTGCTTCGGTGAGCGCGAACGGAAGTTGTGTGCATAGTCGTTGCCAGGTGGTACTCTCTGTCGCCATTGACGGGGCAATGCCAGCGTTGAGGCGCTGCCGATGCATTGCCAGTCGCAACTCGAACAGAAAAATTTCTTCAAACTTCATTCGCTCCTGAGCGCCTTCGAGTTGTTTGCCTGAGGGGGGGAAATGTAAGTGCTCAAGCGCTTGACGTTTTGACGGCAGCGTGTGCTGTTCAATGATTGTGCGCGGGAGCAACTCCCCGACGGCAGAGGCGTATTGATCGAGCGCGGTGCGCACCAAACGCCGCATTGTTCCAAGTGTGATCCCGCATGATCGCATTGCATCACTGATGCGATAGAGCGGCAGAATCCCGTGCTGGAGCAATGCACGCTCCTCGTCTTCGAGTGGCTCCAGCTGTGGGTGAGTGAAAACAATGCGCTGGAGCCGATCCAGTTCTGGAACGCCTGTGACCACGTACTGTCTGCCTTCAACTAACACACGGCGGTAATACTCATGCGCGTTCCAGAAGAGCAACACACCCCGCGTGCCTTCCTCGTCACTGATAATCGCTTCGAGCAAAGCCCGGTGATTGCGGAGTTTTTTGAGAGTTACACGCTCGACCGTGGCGATAACACTAACTTCGGTGCGCAAGACACTGACCGATTCCCGATCAGTTGTGAAGATATCGGGTACAAGCAGCCTCCGCGTGATCGCGCGAAGGGAGCGCTGCGCTGTCCGCTCGATGTATGCGCGCGGCGTGTAACTGAGCAAATCCTCGACTGTTTTGATGCCAGAGCGAGCAAGTGCGTCGGCGCGACGCGGCCCGACACCTTTGAGGTACTGCACCGGTGTAGCAAGTGGCGATGTGGTTGCCATCATATGCCGGTGTCGAGTGGTTCGCACTCAGTCGCTGATCTATTCGTCATAGTGCTTTCGTTCGACAATCACGTAATGCCAATGCAGCGACGCAGCGATATCCGCAACATTGCTATCATCGCACACGTTGACCACGGTAAAACAACATTAGTAGACCAAATTCTGCGCCAAGCGGGCTTATTTCGCCAGGGGCAAGTTCTGGCAGATCGATTGCTTGATTCAAATGCCCTCGAACGCGAAAAAGGGATCACTATCATGGCGAAAAATACCGCAGTCCGCTGGAAAGGTGTCACCATCAACATTGTGGATACACCTGGCCATGCAGACTTCGGTGGCGAAGTCGAACGAGCCCTCTCGATGGTTGACGGTGTGCTTGTCCTTGTTGATGCTGCTGAAGGTCCACTGCCACAGACCAAATTTGTTGTGCGGAAAGCCATCGAGCGCGCGCTGCCGGGGATCATCGTTATCAACAAAATTGACCGTAGCGATGCGCGCCCGCGCCAAGTGCTCGACGAGGTACATGAACTGTTCTTGGCACTCGGTGCTGGGTTGGAGGCGCTCGATATGCCGGTGCTGTTTGCCGTCGGGCGTGATGGTATCGCCTCGCGATCGTTGGAAGAATCCGGCACAAATTTGATACCGCTATTTGAGACAATTGTGAACCATATCCCAGCACCGAGCTATCAGCCGGATGAACCATTCCAGATGATCGTTGCAGCACTTGACTGGAATGATTATGTCGGGCGGTTGGCAATTGGACGCATTCATCGCGGCCGTGTGCGTGTTGGGGATGATGCGGTGCTCCTTGCAACCGATGGCAGCGCTACACCACTGCGCATTACAAAACTGTTTACATTTGAGGGGCTCGAGCGCATCGAGATCGAGAGCGCTGAAGCTGGCGACATCGTGTGCCTGGCTGGTATTGAGCAGGTTCGTATCGGTGATACGATTGCTTCTCCCGAGCAGCCTGAGTTGCTGCCGCCTGTCGTCGTTGACGAACCAACCGTCGCGATGCACTTTATGGTCAACGCCTCGCCACTGGCGGGGAAAGAGGGTAAATACGTTACCACACCCAAGCTGCGTGATCGGCTCTGGCGAGAGCTCCGAACAAACGTCTCGCTCCGCATTGAGGAAACAGACCAACCAGATGTGTTTCGTGTTCTCGGTCGCGGCGAACTTCAAATGGCGGTGCTCATCGAAACGATGCGGCGCGAAGGGTATGAAGTAGCGGTATCGCAGCCGGAGATCCTCTTTCAGCGTGATGCCGATGGACGACTACTCGAACCAATTGAACATGTTGTCATTGATGTGCCGAGCCAATTCAGTGGTAACGTTATCGAAGCGCTCGGTCGCCGTCGTGGCGAGATGCTCGCGATGGTACCTGTTGGTTCGACAGTGCGGATTGAATTCAGTGTTCCCGCGCGGGGACTGCTCGGATTTCGAACGGAGTTTATGACATTGACCCGCGGCGAGGGTGTGCTCCATCATACATTTGCTGGCCACGAGCCGTACCGAGGCGAAGTTGCTCGTCGTACGCGTGGCAGTCTTGTTGCACTCGAGGATGGCATTGCTACAGCATATGCTCTCGAAAGCATTCAGGAGCGAGGTATGCTGTTTATCACACCTGGTGAACGCGTCTATGAAGGTATGGTCATCGGTGAGCATGCACGCGAAGGCGACTTAGTTGTCAACCCCTGCAAGACAAAGCATCTGACGAACATGCGATCGAGTGGCTCGGAAGGGCTTGTTCGATTGGCACCACCGCGTCAGATGACGCTCGAACAGTATCTCGAGTTTTTGAATGACGATGAGCTGCTCGAAGTAACGCCACTATCGCTGCGTGTACGCAAACGCATTTTGAATACCAACGAACGTCAGCGGCACGAAAAACGCAGTCGTGCTGCTACTGAAAGTGTAGCGTAATTTGCGCGTGGTTCCACTGACGAAGCTATTGCCAATGCTTATTCTGTTGCTGCTGTTGTGTACAGTCGCTGCAAGCGCACAGACCCCGGCTCGTAAGCCATCGACCGCCGGACGACTGCCCAATGCATTTGTGTACCGCTTGCAACCGAAGGCAGACATCAGTTATCGCTATGCGGCGTCAATGGAGATGGATCAGACGTTACACATAATGGATTTCGATCAAGCGATCCGCTCTCGGGTGTCGTTACAACAAGTGGTTGTGCCGCATCGGGTCACTGATACCCTTCTAACACTCGTTGTTCGGCAGCGAGACATTCGTGTCGAGTTGAAAGGATTAGAGCAACTGGGTAGAACAGACTCTCTACTGACATTCCCCGAACTGGAAGACTACGAAACGCACATTCTGTGTAACCGTCATGGGCAGACACTATCACAAACCATTGTGTCCAAAGACACAAGTGCTGCAGTAGCGCAGTCGGTCCGCCGGCAAGCCATCGAGCAACTAACCAACAGTGGAGTGCGCATGCGGCTTTTGGTGGAGTTTCCTGATACGCCTCTTGCACCAGGGACCCAGTGGACGCGTACCATTAGTGATACTATTACGGCGGGAGTAGTCGGTCAAAACATCGCTACCACGATGGACTTACGCTACACGTTCGATGGGCTGCTCGATACGCTCGGACGTCGCTGCGCCGTTGTGCGGGTGGAATCAGTACGGTACTTGCTTTCCGGTACTGCGGAGCAGATGGGCATGACGATGGGAATCAGTGGTGATGGCGTGTACTCGGCGCGATATTTGCTCGAGGTCGAGTCAGGGATGCCGCTTGTGATTGAAACGCTTGCCCAGCTCGATCAACGAATGACGCTCTACGACCAAGGTAACACAGTCATCCCGATGACTGTTGACATTCGCGGTCGAATGGTGCGTCGGCTGTGATGCTCGGGTTCGTCCTTGCGCTCGTGGGAGCTGCACTGAGTGCTGTAGCACAGACGCCGTGCTTTGAATGGAGACTCAAGGCGGGTACTACTGTGCGCTATCGCGTCGAGGCGTTCGACACCCTTGCGATTATCGGTGAGCCAGTGCTCTATCGCCATCGTCGAGAGGATTGGTTGCTCAAGTGCGACAGTACTCGCGGTGATACGATGTTCGTACAACAACGGTTGACAACGTACTGGGCACGCGAGCATACCGATAGTGGCGATACCAGCTACCGCACGATGATCCCATGGGTTGGCAAATCAGCAGTGCTGGTGATAACCGGACGCGGACATCGCGTGCAGGTTATCAGTCCACAGACAGATTCACTTGGACTGGTACCGGGCAGTATTGCTGGTCCAACGTTTTTCCCTCCATTGGATTCTGTGTGTACGCGCTGTGATCAGGGCGTGCAATGGCTTGCTGAGCAACGAGACACACTTGTCGAATACGCATATCCGCCTGCTCGTATCGAACGGCTCTACCTTGGGACGGTTGATTCATGTACCGAGCGGGGGAAACCGTTTCTGCTGACAATCGCTGAAACATCGCGGGGACAGCACATCGTTCGCGTATCGGAGTTTGTTGTGCAGACGGCATTCTGGATCCTGGCGCATGCTGCTATCGAAATTGATACGGCAGCAAGTATTCCACGGCGGATTTCCTACGCGCAACGTGCGCGCATTGCAATCGAGCGCGGCACAACTGGCAAAACCAAAAACGGTGAACAACGAACGCATGCCAATATCAGTGCTATTGAGACAACACAACACTGATACTGCTTGACTACGTATTATGCTGCAGTGTTGAGTCGGTGGCCACAACTCTGC
>JAOAEV010000028.1 GCA_026416585.1 Chlorobiota bacterium
GATCGCTAAAGCACGCGCAATACAGAGACGCTGTTGTTGCCCGCCAGACAGCGAGGTTGCTGGCAGACGGAGACGGTCCTTGACTTCGTCCCACAGTGCAGCACGCCGCAGGGCATCTTCGGCAATTTCAGCAAGCAACGATCGCTTTCGGATGCCATTGAAGCGTAATCCTGCGACGACGTTGTCGAAAATGCTCATCGCTGGAAAGGGATTCGGTTTTTGGAAAACCATCCCAATGCGGCGGCGTACCAATGTGGCATCCATTTCCATGATATCGGTACTGTCAAGGAGAATACGCCCCTCGACGCGTGCATTCGGCTGCATTTCGTGCAGGCGATTGAGCGCACGGAGAAATGTGGACTTGCCGCAGCCCGACGGTCCGATAATCGCCGTGACTTTATTGGTCCGAATCAGCAGTGAGATGTTGCGGATTGCTGGTTTCCCATCGAAGTACACCGACAGGTTCTCGGTAACGATGCGATAGCGCTCCAGATGGTCATGTGTAGCAGCACGATCGCTTTCTCCAGTACCGGAGATTTCGGCAGAGTGATGATGGGTCGTTTCTGTGTGTTGTTGGGCACTATCCATCACTGATCGCTTGTCGAGTGAGTACGCGAAACTATCAGACGAAGCACAATGCTCAGCACCATGACCAGCGTAATGAGAACAAGAGCACCTGCCCATGCTTGACGATGCCAGTCTTCGTACGGAGCAACGGCGTAGGTAAAGATTTGCACAGGCAACGTCGCTATTGGCTGGTCAAGGCCACTATGCCAGAAGCGATTGTTGAGCGCGGTAAAGAGCAACGGTGCCGTTTCGCCCGCCGCACGAGCAATTGCTAAGAGAACACCGGTGAGAATGCCACGTGATGCAGCGCGAAGCACGATGCTTCGGATGACAATCCACTGTGGGATGCCCAGTGCCAATCCTGCTTCACGCAGATGCTGCGGTACCAATCGCAAAATTTCCTCCGTTGTCTTGATGACGATCGGAAGCATAACAATACTCAGTGCACATGCACCTGCGTACGCCGAAAAACGTCCCATCGGTTTGACCACTACGGCATATGCAAAAATGCCTAAGATGATCGAAGGCAAGCCGAGCATGACTTCTGTAAAAAAGCGAATCGCCCCTGCCAAGCGTGCTGAGGCATATTCGGTGATGTAAATTCCTGCGAGAATGCCGAGAGGAACCGTGACGAGCGATGCAAGCCCCACGACGATACCACTGCCGACAATCGCATTCGCCATGCCACCCCCTGGTTCACCAACTGGAGTCGGCAGGTGAGTAAAAAACTCCCAGTTGATTCCTGCAATCCCTTCGCCGATAGTGTACCAGAGCACTGCACACAGTGGCACTACCACAGCAATCATTGCCAGGGTGACAGCTCCCAAACCCACCGCATTCATCACACGCCGCCGGTACTGACTCCACCGCGACGGTTGCAAACGCTCGGCGGTCATGCTTGTCGGAAGCGTCGTGCCAGGCTCCATACCAACAATCGAGCGATGATGTTGACCAGTAAGGTTGTCAGCAGCAGCACCAGTCCAATTTCGACTAGGGCGCTCATGTATAGCGGAGTGGTTGCTTCGGTAAATTCGTTGGCAATGACGGATGCCAGGGTGTAGGCAGGTTGAAGAATGCTCGTATGAATCGAGGGATCGTTGCCAATGACCATCGTGACAGCCATTGTTTCGCCGAGGGCGCGACCTAGTCCGAGCATCGTGGCACCAAAGATTCCCCACCGACTCGAGCTGAGGACAATCCCGATCGTTTCCCATCGCGTTGCGCCAAGAGCATAGGCAGCTTCCCGTTGTGAAGCTGGAATTGCCTGGAGTACATCTCGTGCGACCGACGTGATAATCGGGATCGTCATGATTGCCAAAATCACTCCTGCGCTCAGCATGCTTGGACCGATTGCTGGTGGCGCAAGAAATGGTATCGCCTCGCCCCAGCGTTCAGACAGTGGAGTAGCAACACGTTCAAGAAGCCATGGCACAAGAACGAAAATGCCCCAAACTCCATAGACGACGCTTGGGATAGCCGCCAGAGCTTCTACCAGAAACGACAGTAATGTCCGAATCCATCCGCGAGAGAGTTCTACCAAAAAAATTGCTGCTCCAATGCTCAGTGGTAGTGCAAGAAGCATTGCCAGCAGAGAGGACATCACAGTGCCATAGATGAACGGCAATGCCCCGAATTCTTCCGCGACAGGATCCCACGTCGTAGAGGTCAAAAAGCCAATCCCGAACCGCTGAAGCGACAGTCGTGAGTCGCTGAGAAGCTGAGCAATTACTGACACCAACAGGACCATCACCGTGATACCAGCAAGTGCACACACGACGAAAAAGACTTTGTTGCCGACAATACCACGTCGGCTCTGTGCGATACTGGCTGTCACAGGGTGGGAGGACATTGGTACGGTTGGAGAGGACATACCACCAGAAACGAAAACCTACGACGCGAATATACAGGTGCACTCTACGATGAATTGCTTACCGTTTCATAAACTACGTATTGTTAGTGCCGCCGGCGCAGACGATACACGTAAGCCAGAACACGGGCGACAGCCCGGAACAGTGTTTCGGGAATTTCATCGTCAATTTCACATGCGGTGTAGAGGGCACGTGCCAGTGGTGGATCTTCGACGATCGGTACGCTATTTTCCTCGGCAATGCTGCGGATTTGCTGGGCTAAGTAATCTACCCCTTTTGCGACCACACGCGGAGCATTCATCCTACCACGCTCGTAGAGAAGCGCGACCGCATAGTGCGTCGGGTTGGTGACAACGACGTCTGCTGCCTTGACACGTTGGAGCATAAGCTTCCGCAAACGTTGTCGGGCAATCTGCCGGATGCGCTGTTTGATTTGAGTATCGCCTTCTTGCTGCTTGAGCTCGTCTTTGACTTCTTGCTTGGTCATCTTCATTTCTTGCCGAAAGCGACGTCGCTGGTAGAGAAAGTCCACGATTGCAATAGCTGCGTAGACAAGACTCACTTTGAGCACCAATTCGAAGCCAAGTCGTCCGATCGTTGTTGCCAGTGTCTCGATGGGCAACGCCATAAGTGTCAGAACCTCGTCGCTGCGGCGACGGAGCACATCCCAGACCACGATACCGACCAGCAGCACTTTCGCAAAATTTTTTCCCAATTGCATGGCGGTGTCTTTCGAAAGAAACAGACGCCGAAGTCCCTGCATCGGGTGAAAAAGTGGCGCAGTCTTGAGTCCTTCGGTAAACTTTTTGCTTGCCCAGCGAAGTCCAACCTGCCCAATTTCAGTTGCTATACCAAGTACAAATGCCACTGCCAATAGCGGTACGATCAGCAACGCTACGAAGCTGCCTGTCTGCTCAGCCAAACGAGGGAGCGACGCATCCGTGATCGTGATGGCAGCAGCATGAGTGAACACGAAGCGAAACAGATCCGCTAATTTGCTCCCCATATGGGCGCCGTAGGTGTAAAGAAACCAGCCACCGAGCAACAACAGTGCTGCACTGGTTAACTCCATGCTTTTGGCGACTTGTCCGCGCTCGCGTGCATCGCTCAGGCGCTTCGGTGTTGCTTCTTCTGTTCGTTCCTGTCCGTTTGGTGTTTCTGGCATCGGTTACTGTGTACGCAGTGCAACTAACAGCGTCGACAGCTGCTCGTCGAACCAGCCGAGCGCATTTTTCATCACCAGTACAATGAGCGGGACCGTTGCCAACAACACAAGCAAGCCGACGACGATCTTCACGTGCATTGAAAGCGCGAAAATGTTCACCTGTGGCGCAATCCGTGCCAGCAGTGAGAGCGCGATGTGAACCAGAAATATTGCTACGATGACGGGTGCGGCGATCTTGACACCGAGGACGAGTGCACCAGTTGCCATCGTGACGAGAAACTGGGCATCCATCTGACCCAGGGCAAACCGATCCAGGGGAATTATCTCTGCACTGACAAAAACAGCTTCGATGAGTGCATGATGTCCGCCCAGACCAAGAAATAGCATGAGCATCATCATTGCTTGGAGCTCTCCCAGTAGTGTCGGTACTCCAGCATTGGGATCGAATAGGAGTGCAGTCTGAAATCCAATCTCGATGTCTGCCAGACCACCCGCAAAACGTGCTGCCATCATCACCATCGAGGCAGAAAAACCAATAAGTGCACCGACGAGCGTTTCCTTGAGCACCAATGGTACGAGTGTAAACGGTTCAACGACGATTGTCGGCTGAAGCGGTGCGGCAACCATTGCCATTGCTGCTGCCAGTATTGCTGCTAAGCCGACTTTGACAAGGGGCGGTATTCCGAGCGCACTCAACAGTGGTCCGGCAACCATCGTCGCCAGCACTCGTATGAAAAACAAGATGCCGACGATGAACTTGCCCATCAAATATTCAAGGATGTTGCCTGAGGGAAACAGCACGTCTTTCAACTCATGGTATTCTGCGAAACAGCTTGCGATCCTGCACCCAAACCTGGAGCCCACTGAATGGGGCAGTTGTTCGGGTGTCACATCGGACGTGTGCCAGAGTCCGCCTCATGCTATGTTGTTTATGTTAAGTTGAGCTTGCTTCGACATCTTGAGACTGTGGAGCGATCCCAAGATGACTGGGGAGGAACAAGATGCACCCAAACAAGTTCACGGTGGATAGCAAGAGAGCCAGCTCCTGAACCAAGTGCAGAGCGACGGTACCTGGTCGTTCTGCTGAATAACCGCTTTACCATCACGTAATGCATGACTCGGTTACTTTAGTGTCGGGATCATCGAAAAAATCGCAATGGTGAACGTTTTGAGGTTCCGGATCATAAAGGGCAGTACCAGCACCGTTATCAAGAACGTCACCAGGAGCTTAGGCACGTAGGTCAGCGTCTGTTCGCTGATCGAGGTAGCTGCTTGAAAAATCGCGATTGCTAACCCAACTACAAGCGACAATAGCAGCAGCGGACCACTGACAAGCAGAACATAGTAAAACGCATCGCGCACAATCTGAACGACCATTGCATCGGTCATGGAGCACCAATTAGAGTGGGACTAAACTTTTCATCAGCGATTCGACCAGCAGGTGCCAGCCATCGACGAGTAGAAACAAAAGCACTTTGATTGGTAGGGAAATCACCTGCGGTGGCAACATCAACATACCGAGCGACATCAGAGTACTCGAAACGATCATATCTACCACTAAAAACGGCACGAAGATGATAAATCCTATTTGGAAGGCTATTCGCAGCTCGCTTAGTGTATAGGCGGGAATAACAGCCCATGTGCTCACTTGGTCGAGCGATTGAGGCTTATCCTTACCACTGAGCTTGACAAACAACCGGAGGTCGTCTTCACGTGTATGGCGCAGCATGAACTCGCGGAATGGCTGCACCATACGTGTAACTGCTGTATCCTGGCTAATCTCCTGGCGCAAGTAGGGTTGCAACCCATCGCGATTGGCGCGGTCGAGAACTGGTTGCATTACAAAGAATGTCAGGAATAATGCAAGACCAACGAGCAGTTGTGCTGGCGGTTGCGCTTGTGTGCCGAGTGCTTGTTTCATGAAGTAGAACACCACGACGATTCGTGTGAAGCAGGTCATCATGACCAAAATCGAAGGAGCCAGCGCCAGTACTGTGAGTACCAGTAGGATTTGGAGGGCAGTAGTAAAATCCTTTGGATTTTGGGATTGCTGGACACCGATAGTAACAGTCGGTAGAGGTAGTGTGGAGCCTTGCTGGGCGATTGCGCTTGCGGTCACCATCGCCAACAGCGCGAGTGCAAGAATGAGAATGCGGCGTCCGTGCCTCATGTTTTCGCGTGATGTATCCGATAACTACAAAATTTGCTGCAAGTGCTGTGCCAAAGCTGGTGACGTTCACTCTCTCTGCCGACTCCGCCGAGCATTATCTAGTGCTTGATAACCATCCCACCCTTATGCTGAAGTGCTACAAGAGACCTTGAAGCACGTCCAATGTGACTGGGTATAGATTCGGTGAAAATGTGGTGTTTTAGGTGACAAGAAAATTCCCTAGTGTCTAAAAACGGTCTATTCGGGTGCCGTTGAAAAGCAAAACGCGAAGGTTCCGCATTTTTTATTTCCGTAGTTCTACGGGCACTGGTGGCGCTGATTCTTCCGTAATTTTCGCACACAAACGATGTTGAACACCTGGAGCCTGTGTTGTGAAGAGAGGTTCGGTCCAACTGGTGGTAGCCTGCTGTGTAATGATGAGTGCGTGTGCTGGACTAATGAGGTTGACACCCGACCACGCTCGTGCACGGCAGTTTATGCAACGGTCGCAGTGGGACTCGGCACGCGTGTTGCTCGAACGTGAAGTCCAGCGAAACCCACAGAACCACGAGGCATGGTATGACCTCGGCGCGGCACGCAAAGAACTCGGCGATATCGAGGGTATGATTGATGCATATCGCCGCGCCGAACCAGGATTAAGCGACGAACGCCGCCGGGCTCTGCCGCAGATTTTCTACATTGCCTGGGCAGAGCTCTACAATACGAGCGTTGAACTGTACAACCGCATGATGGGAAGCCGTGATACCGCAGATCTTGCCCGTGCGCTCAAGACCATCACCCATGCAATAACAATTCGTCCAGAAGCACCAGAGAACTACGACCTCCAAGGCAGACTCTTCGAACTACGCGGTGATACTACGAGCGCACTTGCTGCATATCAGCGCTACAGCCAGGCTCTCGGGCCATCAATCGAACTTGCACGGCGCGTGGGATTAGCACTTGGAATATCGCGGGATGCTGTTGTGGATAAATTCGGTGCGCCGCTCCAAAGTCGCCCCAGTCGTACGACAACCGGAGACTCGATGATCGTCGATCGGTTTGTTTATGGTGCCGATACGATCTACGTGTCAAGCTACGCAAAACCACAACAAGGATATCGCGTCGAGGGTTGGCGTCGGCGTCTGCCACCGACATGGTCGCTCGACGAAAAATTCCGATACGCACCGATTTCGATTGGTCCACTTGTTCAGTTGGCAACGATCCACTACAACCGTCGTGAGTTCGACAAAGCACTTGCTGCATTAGAGCCACTGTCGGTTCTTACACCGGACGATGAAACTGTGCAAAACTTTCGCATTCAGATTTACCGTGACCAAGGCAAGCTCGACAGAGCACTTGCTGAACTCAAGCAAATGGTCGAACGCGATCCGAACAACAAATCGTACATCTCCAGTTATGCACTTGTGCTGATGCAGATGGAGCAATACGATGATGCCATCGCCGAGTATGAAAAAGCACTCCAACTTGATCCTCACTACGATGTGGCGCTGTTCAACGCTGCTGCTGCTCTGAAAAATCGTGCTGCACAAATTCAGAAAGAAGAACGCGATCGAAAAGACCGTGACCCCAAGTACAAAGAAAACGAGCAACGCTATTTTCCCCTGCTCATCAAAGCGGCAGACTACTTCGATCGCTATCGGCGATTGTCGGAACATCGCAACGACTTGACCGCGCTCGAGCACATGGTCAATATCTACGAAACCACCCGCAATAAAGACAAGCTCCGGCAGCTTGCTGTCGAACTCGAAGCGATGGAGCCGCAGTACAGCAGTGAACCGCGATACTGGGAACTCTTGGCAGGATACTACGCCCGCAACAATCAAGTTGACAAAGCCGAGCGATGCTACAAACGTGCTGACCAACTTCGCAAGCAGCGCTGACAATTCAACGGCATGGCGCACGTTTATTGCGCACGTTCCACACTTTCGACATCGCACAATGGCACAGCATGATCAACAGATGCCCCAGCAAATCAATATCGAGCTCGGTGAAAAAGAAGCCGAGGGCATCTATTCGAACCTGGCGATTATCTCGCACTCACCGGCGGAATTCGTCATTGATTTTACGCGGTTGCTCCCCGGTGTGCCCAAAGCACGAGTGCATGCCCGCATCATCATGACACCACAGCACGCCAAACTCCTGCTGGCTGCATTGAGTGAAAACATCGCGCGCTACGAGCAGCAGTATGGCGAAATCATGGTTGCCGATCCGAACATGATGATACCACCCGAAGGGCATAAGCTTCACTGACCGAGCAAGGCAGCAATCGTGCGTGCCGCTTGATCGGCTGCATCTGATTGGCCGTAGCGCTGGAGTGCGGTAGCCATCTGCTGGGGTTGCTTTGGGTCCTTCAGGAGTGGTTCCAGAATATTCCACAGCTTCGTCGCAAGGAGAGCGTCCTCGACAGCGATTGCTCCTCCCGATTGCTCGAGCAATGCGGCGTTGCGGTGCTGTTCACGGTTCGCTGCGTGTGGATACGGCACCAGGACTGCAGGTTTTGCCAGTGCAGCTAATTCAGCGACTGTACTGCCACCAGCACGTGAGATGACTATAGTGGCAGCAGCATAGGCACTGGCCATATCCTCGATAAACGGGAGTGCAACGACACCGTCTTTGTGTGGGTGCCAGTAGTCCGAACCAGTCTGCCAAAGCACCTGCCAACCAGTCGCCAGAATTCGGTCGAGATGCTGTGCGATCGCGTCGTTGATCGAACGAGCGCCGAGGGATCCACCCAGCACCAGAAGAACGGGACGATCGGGTGCTAAGCCGAAATGTTGTCGAGCCTCGGATGCATCTGCGCCCGCAAGTACCTCCGCACGAATAGGCGTACCGGTAACGACAATACGGTCCCGTACTGCTGGAGGAAATGCCGTGCGGCATTGGTTGCTGCTGACAAGAATGCTGTGTGCCCATGGTGCCAGCAAACGATTGACTTTACCTGGTGCAGCGTTAATTTCTACAAGCACAATGGGAATACCGGACACTTTGGCGACCAGCCCAAGCGGTATGCTCAAATATGCCCCAGCTAATATCGCAACGCGTGGACGCAGTCGGCGCACCGCGCGGTAAACATGGAATACTGAGACGGGCAGGCGCCACACCATCGAATACGTTCGCAGCGACCGCAGCCCGTAGTAACCCCGCATTGGGATCGGCACAAAACGATAGCCACGGATGGGAATAACGCGACCTTCGATGCGGTCTGGATTGCCGACAAATGTCACATCGAATTGCGAGCGGTCGGCTACTATGGAAGCCAATCGCTCGATAACTGAAAGTACAGGAAACAAATCGCCACCAGTGCCTCCAGCAGCGACGATAACGGAAAGTCGGTGATCATTCTGCATTTTTGCCGACAAGCAGGTGCATGCATTCGTGTTGCTCGATAATGCGGTGGATGTAGCCGCACAGCAAAAGTATCGCATGCGATGTGTGCCCCGATGCAGGTTGTGTCACCATCCCCACGGAGGTCGGATGTTCGCTCGATGCTTCCTTGTTATCTCGATGATGTTAGTGCCACTGTCTGCACAGCAGGCAGCCATTCGTGCGAAAATTCTCGCCGTTGCCGAGGGACGTGCTGACGATATTCGCCGTGAACTTCCTTCCCTACTGCGGGACTATCCAAACGATCCAGGCGTACTTTTTCTTGCTGGCATTCTCGAACGAGATGGGCCAAAAGCGCTCGAAATGTACCAGCGCATCGTGCGCCAATTCCCGAACTCCGAATGGGCCGATGATTCGCAGTGGCGTATCGTTCAGTACTACGCATTGCTACGCGATACTGCTGCTGCGCGCTCCGCATTGGTGGAATACCAGCAGCGCTTTCCGCTATCTGAATTTTTGGTACACGCGCAAAACCTGGTGAATGCAACCGTTGGGTTGGAGCAACCACCGCACCAACGTGCAGCGTCAGCTGGCGGCACGAATGGCGACAATCGTTCCGCCGTTGAGAGCTACACCCTCCAAATCGCAGCGTACTCGAGCAAAGAAGTTGCTGAGCAGGAAGCAGCAAAGTTTCGCGCGCAACGATTGCGTGTCGAAGTGATCGAAAAGGCACCATCACTGTTTGCCGTGACTATTGGCGACTATAGCTCTCGCGCTGCTGCAGAAAAAGCACGACCACTGGTCGAGCAACAATGTAACTGTACGCCGTTCATCATTATCAAGCCGTCAGTGCCTACACCAGCACCCAAACGTACTGCCAAGTGATGCATCGCATTGCTCTACTTGGCAGTGTACTGGCGCTTGTCTGCACCGTCTGCAGTGCAACGAATGCCGACACGACACGAGGAACAGTCGGAGGGACGGTATGTTTTCGCAGAGTGCTTCCCGTAAGCGATAGCGAGTGTAGCTTTCGTACCCTTGTTCACCTGAGCAATCCGACAGTCTGGTATCCTGTGTCAGTCCGGATCGGCAGTAGTCGAGCAACACTTGAGCGAGTAAGCGATTCTCTTTGGGTCGTCGAATCTGAAGAGATCGTCGCTGCTGACATCGAGTTGTGTGGCATTGTGTTAGCTGGTTCAGACTCGGTGTGTATCGTCACGCTCGATTCGATTGTTGCTTGCAAGCCGCGGACGGACCCGATCGTGCAGGTTCTTATCATAAGCTCGATTGGTCCACCGCTTCCGTATGTGCGCTTTGCGCGGCTGGAAGGGCCTTACCCTCATCCCATTGAGCGGGATGAGCCTTTTGTCGTTTACGTTGGGCTGGATATTCGCTCGGACGTTCGGATTCGGCTGTTTGACCTTCTGGGGCGGCAAGTGCTGGAAGAAAAACAGCAGCGGGAGCGGGGAGTCTATCGCATCGTGCTCCAACTGCCACTTGGAAGCTCGCCGGGGCTCTACCTTTTGCGGATGGATACTACCAGTGGTGGCGACTACGCTGTTGTAGTGGTGGAGTAAGGGACTATTTCTACAACATCTTTTCTCGGATAATTGTAATTGCCTTTTCCAGCGATCCGTCGGGTGGGGTGAGCCATTCGCATTTGGAAGAATCAGTGGGATTTATCTCTACCCAGAAGGTCTCGGAGCCCTTCTCCCCGAGGTGCTGGGACTTAGCCTTGGTTAAAATGGTGTCCTTGGACACAACCCAGCAGTGAGCGGCATTGGGTGAGATACCGAGGGCAATGAGGTAATCATAGTTTTGATTGCGTATCTGCTGGAACTTGTAAGAGCCGCTTTCCCAAAGAGTGGAGAATTTGACCTCTACGCGGCACTTCCCAATCACAAGGTCTGCGTCTGTATCGCTGGCGGACTTCACTTGAATTCCACAATGCTCACAGAGACGCTTGACAAACTCTTCCCCGATTTTTCCAATGGTGCGGGAGGGAAGCCCTGCTTTGAGCCAGGCAAAAGGGCTTGTTTCCCACTCGTGTGAGGAATGCTCTTTGTACTCTTGTTCCAGCTCCTGTGCAATTTTTACAAGGGTGTCGTAGAGGGAAGATTCATTCACGATCTAACGATGTTTGTGGTGAGAAGAGGGTTGGGTGAGCATGCTCTTGTTGGTACGGGCGAGGATCAAAGTTTACCCACTCCACATCCGGCACCTGTGCAAAGCGTTTAGCCATGGCTATGAGGGCAAGAGGGTTGTTGTCCACTAGGATAAAGCGTCGTCCTAACTCCCATGCTGCAATCCCTGTTGTGCCGCTACCTGCAAAAAAATCAAGCACGCAATCGCCCGGACGAGAGGACGCCTGGATGATACGGCGCAGAATACCAAGCGGTTTTTGAGTTGGATAACCGGTTTTTTCATGGCTATTGGTTGGGACAATAGTGTGCCACCAGACATCAGTCGGAAGTTTACCTCGTGCTGCTTTTTCGGGACCAACTAAGTCCGGTGCCATATATGGTATGCGCTCAATTGCGTCTGAGTCGAAGAAGTATTGTTGTGGGTCTTTTGCGTAGAAAAAAATGGTGTCATGTTTCGCTGGCCATCGTCGGCGTGAGCGTCCGCCAAAGTCGTATGCCCAGATGATTTCGTTGATAAACGCATCGTGCCCAAAGATGCGATCGAGTAAAATTTTGATGTAGTGCGCTTCCCGATAGTCGCAATGGAGGTACAATGAACCATGCGGTGCCAGCACACGGCGCGCATGTTCTAAGCGGGGAGTAAGAAATCCCAGATAATCATCGAATGCATCGTTGTATGCCATGGTACCGAGCACTATCGTGCGATAGCGACGGTCACCAAATCCAATTCGGTCACCCGCAGGGTCAGATTCAGTTCGGAGCTGCAAGCGTCGCTGTGTGCTTCCCGTGTTGAAGGGGGGATCAATGTAGATAAGATCAATGCTTTCTGCCTCGAGGCTGCGGAGAACCTCGAGATTATCGGCGAAAATGATTGTTCCTGTCGGCATTAGCATGCGGCAACAATCGTGAAACTTACTGCGCTGGTACCAGTAGTCCGCTTGGGGTGCGCTCGACTTCGATGGCTTCGACCGGTGTCGCCTCCGAATCAATCAGAATCGGACGGGTCCGCTTGATTTTCTCCTGAATGGTCATCAGCGCCTTGATGAGCGCTTCGGGGCGCGGCGGACAACCCGATACGTACACATCCACCGGCATGAACTGGTCAATGCCCTGCACCACCGAATAGCTGCGGAACATCCCACCGCTCGAGGCACACACACCCATCGAGATGACCCACTTCGGATCGGGCATCTGATCGTAAATCTTGCGGACTATCCACGACATTTTGTATGTCACCGTACCAGCAACGATGAGTAAGTCTGCTTGGCGCGGTGTGAATCCCATCTTTTCCGAACCGAAGCGTGCTACGTCGAAACGCGAC
>JAOAEV010000053.1 GCA_026416585.1 Chlorobiota bacterium
TCCGCGATCGTCGCTCACACGCAAGACAATAGTCAACTGTTGCACACGATCGGCTTTGAACATCGGATTGGAGGAAGAGGCATTCTGCGCTGTCGGTGGAAGTCCGAACCATTCGTACCGATATGGTTGCTGCCCACCAAATGCCGTAGGAGTACCACCAAGAACAACATTCTGACCAACGCACACTTCGATGGCACCTCCAGCGGTAATTCGCGGAGGAATGGACATCAGAAGTAATACGGTGTCGCGACCGGACGCACCATCGGCATCTGTTACTGTCAGCACATAGCGTTGATTGGAACGAAGTGCCGTCACGAGTGGATTCGGCGAGGTCGGATCGCTCAACCCCAGCGGTGGGTCCCACTGGTAGCGATACGGTGCGCGTCCGCCGAGTGCAGTCGGCGAACCACCGAGCTGTGCGGTCTGTCCTTGACACAACTGGAGGGTATCCTTCCCGGCATCGACGATAACCTGCGCGTGCATCACGCTCCATGATGCAAGCACGCAGAGAGCGGCGATTATCCGCATGGCGTGCCCGGGAATGGTTATGTTGTAGCTTATCGGCAGCATAAATCGTGCCAGTAGCAACTACAGGGTCCGCCACGTCCGACTCGGTGCAAACATACGGATTGATTTTTCCGCTGGTGTACCCTATTACGATAACAAACCGCTATCGTTCACCGAAACACCGGACGCCGGCGTACTCCCTGCACCGCTGCCACCTGATAGTATCGGCAACGATTCAAAAAACTATACCGGTAAGCTGGAATGACACGGACGGAAGATCTGGCTGAGTACTGCTGTGCGGTGATCGAAGATGTGTTGTAACTGGCGATGAATCCAGAGTCGGTGAGCAACGACACCTACCCACCCGAATGGTAGCTCATAGAGAACGTCATCCTCGATAAGAGTTGCATCCCTACCCAACGGCGTAAAGGTATGGGTATGATGCCAGAACGAATACGGTCCTCGCAACTGGACATCAACAAAGCAGCGAGGTGACTCGTAACGAGCGATATAGGTAGTCCAGCGCCAAGAAAGACCACTGATGCGAATGCGATAGTCAATCAAAGCACCCTCTTTCATCTCGATTGGTTCTGGGGTGAGTATCTGGAAGTTCAGCTCTGGGGGTGTAATCCTTTCGAGGTTTTCCGGGCGGGAAAAAAATGCGAACACATCCTCGATGGGATGTTCAACGCAGAGCTTACGATATAGCCGATGCATAGACGAAGTCATTACCGTGTGTGGTAGGTACCAACACACACTCATCTTCTCCAGGTTCCATCGTGGTTGATGCGAGAGAGAGTTTTGGCATTATTGTTGCAGAGAGCAGTGCATGTTTCGTTCCACCGCATGGATGCTATGGCACGGACGCTCACAACAGAAACTCTCGGTGCCCTCATCGACAAGCTTTCGATCGTCAACCTGAAGCTATGGCATTGCCAAGAGCTTCTCTACGGTTCGTCGGAACATTCTCCTGATGAGCATGCACGGCTGGAGGAGAAAAATGCATCGTTGCTTCAACAACGTGCACGGCTCATTGAAACGATTGACCGGTGGATTGAGCTGGCGATCACCGACCCTACCGACATGGTCATCACAAGCCCACAGAACAAGATGTATGGTCGTTTTCGTACAGACCTCGAGTTATGAACAGAACTCTAAACATCTTGCAGGATCGGCTTTTTCCTTGCACATTTGGCGAAATGATTGACGCACTCATCGTCATGAATCTTCGCATGTGGCATGCACAAGAATTGTTTTTCGATCTGGAAAAACTTACCGCAATGCCACACGAGAATATCATACCATTGCTGACCTATACCACACGACTGAATTTACTCCGCAATCAGGCAATGGATGGTATTGATGCACACCTTGCCAAACATCTTTCGCAGCAATCCCCGATCGAAACAAGCGATCATCCGACCAATCACGACGATATTATCTGGGAGCCGACATGAGTACCAGCTACCGTATTCCTGTTTACCAGCCGTGGCTATGCGGTAACGAAGAACGCTACATACTCGACTGCCTACGGTCAGGCTGGATATCGAGCAAAGGACCCTATATCGCAGCATTCGAGGAGCGATTCGCGGAATTTGTCGGCATACGTCATGCAATTAGTGTGTGTAACGGTACAGTCGCTCTACACACTGCACTGGCAGCTTTGGGTATCGGACCCGGGGACGAAGTAATCGTTCCAACACTGACATACATTGCTCCCGTCAACACGATCGTGTACTGCGGTGCTACGCCTGTATTTGTGGATTCTGATCCGCACACCTGGCAGCTCGATCCTGACGATGTGTACCGTCGCATCGGACCACGAACAAAAGCAATCCTTGCAGTGCATCTCTACGGACACCCCGCGGAGATGAATGCACTGGTGACATTAGCACGGGAACATGGCTTGTTTCTCATCGAAGACTGTGCCGAGGCTTTTGGTGCTACCTATGAGGGGAAACACGTTGGCACGTTTGGTGACATTGCCACGTTTTCGTTCTACGGCAATAAAACAATCACCACTGGCGAAGGTGGCATGGTTGTTACCGATGACGATATGCTAGCTGAACGAATTCGGCGACTCAAAGGACAAGGCCTGGCGCCATATCGTGAATATTGGCACGACATTGTCGGTTACAACTATCGCATGACCAACATTGCTGCCGCTATTGGACTAGCACAACTCGAGAATGCTTCGATGTTTCTTGAGCGCAAGCGATGGATTGCTGAGGAATATCATGCTCTGTTGGAGAGAACACCCCTTGAATTCCAGCACACAGCACCGAATGTGACCCATTCGTGGTGGATGGTCTCAGTACTTGCTCCGACAGCGCACGCTCGCGACATGCTTAGAGCAGAGCTCCACCGACATGGCATCGAAACACGTCCAACATTTTACCCCGTCCACACCATGCCAATGTACTCACAACGGTACGAGCGGCATCAAATCGCGGAGTCCCTCGGATTGCGTGGCATCAATTTGCCAAGTTTCCCAGCTCTCTGCAGAAAAGATATCGAGGAAATCTGTACAATCATCCATCGAGCCATCGGCATACAGGAAATAGGGACACCCCATCCTCACCATCGCCACATCCTGGGGACATTACCATGACGGCAATGTGCAGAGTATGCCGATCACCGGCAGAGTATCTTTTTACTGCTCGTGTCCTGGGTAACCTGGATGTCGCATACTTCCAATGCTCTGGGTGTGGTTTTGTCCAAACTGAGGAGCCATACTGGCTTGATCGTACTAACCATCAACCGATTAGGAATACCGACTCTGGTCAAATCGAGGGTAGCATCTATGCAGCAGTACTCACAAAATCACTGCTGCACCACATGCAACTATCGACTGCTCGCGTGATAGATTACGGCGCCGGCTATGGCATGCTCGTTCAATTACTCCGTCATGCAGGAATTGATGCATGCTGGGCTAATCACTGCGCAGAAAACCTTTTTGCAAAAGATGCGATTTGGTCTGGTGGAAGCGCAGACCTTGTGACGTGTTTCGAAGTCGCTGAGCACTTTCACCATCCAATGGAAGAGTTCGAAAAGATGCTCTCCATTGGACGCACAATACTGTTTTCGACTGTTCTCATTCCATCTCCTCCACCAGCACCAGGCACATGGGCCCATTACGCCCTCGATGATGGTCAACATATCGCCTTCTATACCCTCGATACGCTGCAGTACATTGCAAGACATTTGGGAGTGCACCTCTACAGCAACCGGCACAACCTCCATGTACTGAGCAATCACCAACTCGACCTATCAAAATTGACAACAACAGTGGCTTGGAATACATTCGTTGCACGCATCGAGCAATCATTTTCCCCTACACCAACACAACCATCACTCGAAACAATTTCGCTTGCTGGTATGCAACAGAAGCCACAGATTGGTATCGCAATTTTTCACAGTTTGGGTGACATTATCAATGCCACCATCATTGCACGGCAAATCAAAGCTGATTATCCGGACTCGCATCTGGTTTGGATAACTGCTGAGCAGTATGCTTTTATTCTCGACCAGAATCCTGACGTTGATGAAATAATCACGGTAGCTGGCAATCCGAAGGATCTTGATACACGCATCGAAGAACTGCGCACTATACGTCCTTGGTCCCGCTTTTATGTTCCTGCCCCCTACCTGGTCCGAACACTGCCCGGCGGAGACTTAACCGAATTGATGCTGGCATCATACGATGGAAAACTGACGGTACCGCTCCGCCCGGTCCTCGTACTGACAGATGAGGAAGTTGAACATGCGCGGCAGTGGTGGGCGCAATTACCGACGGACCGTCCTCGCGTGCTCGTTGAGACAGAATTTTTCTCGGCTCAATCCCCTTGGAACCGAGAATATGCTCTCGACATGATTCGTGCCTTAGCGCCTCTGCACCCGGTGTTCGTATTTACAGCAAAAAATCGTCCAGTTGATCTTGATATTCTCCAGGCTGAATATCCTGACATTCTTTGGTGCGATCTTCCATTCCGGCTCAACGCTGAGCTGTACAATCTTTGCGATGCATTTATCGGAGTATCGTCGGCAATTTCCTGTGCGACGAATTCCACATGGTGCCGGGCAGACGTACCCCATCTCGAAATCGTCAGTGGACCACACTGGAGCACGTGGCATTTTCGGCATCACACGCGGCGTCGCATATGCTTCGACCGCGTCAAATTCAACCAGGCACTCGAATGGCTCCGCAGCGTTCTCACCGGGCACATTGCCACTAACGAAGTACACAACGAAACAATACTCGATCTTTACACGCTTCGTGTTGAGGGAAAGTATCGCGTCCTGTCATCAGCACTGCTCCCAAGACGACTCAATCAACAAGCCTCTTCGGACGCGCTCCGAGCGATCAAGCGCACACTCGAAGCATGTCCGCCTTTTTACCTCTGCTACGGTGGCATCGGCGATTTTCTCCTGGCACTCAGTACTGCTCTGGACAAGCCAGATTCTATTACCGTTGTAGTGTATCCAAATTCGATTGCTGCCGCACAAGCATTCTTCGATTCACTGCCACAGATCGAACACGTTGTGCTCATCGAACGCCATCCCGATCCACAGGAGCAATACATTGGAGGAATGTTTTTGCGGGCGGTTGCGGCAACGTGTTCGAATATTCTCGGCTGTGGGGTTATGCCACCAGCCCGCGAGGATGATTTCTGGAAGCCTGATCTCGACATCCAACGGCAGTGTGGTGTGACGCTCTATCCCCGTTGGGTTCAACGATACAAAGGAAATAGGATCACTCGACCACAGGTTGTTCTTGCGCCGATGGGAAGCTTGAGTGGAATGTTTCGGAGCAAGCGGAATATTCTTCCGCCTCAGTACTGGGAGCCGCTCCTAAAACTGCTACACGCCCATGGTATTTGTCCTGTCATTACCGGCACACCAAATGAAGCTCACGCATATCCCTCTGACGAGCGTTCGATAGATCAGCGAAGCACGTCGTTCGAAGAACAATTTCGCATTCTCGCCAGTGCCGATCTGGTCATTGCAGCGGATTCGTGGCACAAAACATTCTCTGCAATGGCTGGTGTACCAACGATCGTGTTCGAACCAGTTGTCAATCACGACTTGGCATTCTGGAAGGATTCATCGGCGAATGTATTCCTTGCACCGTGGAACAATATTCACACTGTACGCACGTGGCGAGACTTCCTCGATGTATTTGCAACCATGCTACCCAACGAGTGCGGTATCGCGTTCAATCCCACAAGAGCGGAAACCCTCCGCCCAATCGAGCAACCGCGTCGTACTGACCCACAGCAACCGCTAACAAGTTTTCATCCAGTCTTCTGGGAGCGCAACTATGAGGATGCCCGGTCTGTGCTCATTCGGCTTCCCGATGCGCTCGGCGATGCACTGATGATCACTGCAATCACACGCGCATTGAAAGCGCAATACCCGCACCTTGCACTGACAATAGCTGCATCGAAAGCGGCAATAGACCTATTTCGCGGTAACCCAGATATTCACCACTGCGTCGTGGCTGGCTCTACCGAGGATGTTCGCTGCGAAGCCAATGCTGACATCGTTGTTGACTACCGCTTCATCATTGATCAGCTACCTGAATACTACGGCATCCTGCCAATGATGGACATCCTTGCGAACATCTCTGGCATTCGACTCCCGAGCAAACACATCGTGTACACTACGTGTCCAGACGAACGAGCACGTGCGGAGTCGCTTCTAAGCAAAATCGATGGCCCACTCATTGCGATTCATGTGGAATCGAGCAAGGACCCGCTTCGCTGCTATCCGCATGAGCGCCAGCTCCTCGAGAAGTTGCTGGCAAGACTTCCTCATGCATACTTTGTGTGGCTGGGAACGACACCACCCCCATGTACATCCCCACAATTGCTCGACGCAACAATGCTATCCCTGCGCGAGCAAATCGCCCTTGCGCAGCGATGTGACGTTGCCATTGTTGTTGATAGCGTATTCTACCACGTTGTGCACAACGTATGGCAAAAGCCGACTATCTTGATTGCAGGACCAACGAGCGAATATCTCATTGGCGATTACACTGCAGCACCTCTTCATACAATTCGTGCGCCGGGATGCCGCGCGTGTTACTGGAATGTACAGCGGTGCCAACGGGTGTGTCCAGCACTCATCCCGCCCGAAACAATTGTACACGCCGCAGCACAACTGTTAGAGAAAGTGCATACTGGCGTGCTTACACCGCCCCCGATTCCTGTACACCCACCACTACTGTGCAAGTGGGAAAAACGGCAGCAGCAACTATTTACTACCCTCGTCAATCATCATAAACGTGGTGGTGGAAATGTTGCTGTCCAGATTGTTGCAGATACAGATCCACTACCGCCATACGCCGAACACTGGAACGGGGTCAAGGTTCTCGCGCAAACGAAGGATTCCAGTATTTCATCACTATCGAGAGTATTTCTGCCATGACACTCCCACAAACAGGAATGACCGAAACTGTAGCATGTCCCTACTGTGGCAGCAAATCTGCTGTCCCGGTCCGCAGTGCCGCCGATATCGTGCAGTGTTTGCAGTGTGGAACAGTCTATCTGCGCACACGGCTCACCGACAAAGCATTGTACCAGTTGTACCAGAACTACGCCCATGAAGGCTCTCACATGCAACTGCCAACAACGCAAGAAGAAGTCGAGCAATCCGGACTCCGACGCACAGCGTTTGTCGAAGAGGTACTGGAATTTGTCGAGCCCGCCGGTCTATGGCTTGATATCGGTTGCGGATGGGGTGCAATGCTCGACCAAGTGCGCGGTCGCGGATTCACTCCACGCGGTATTGAGCTAACACGCTCGTGTGTAGATTTCGCAGCGATGGCTCTCGGCATTCCCGTCTCGAACTCTGATTTTCTCGAATCACGTGTACAGCAACGCTCGTGCGCAGTTATTTCAATGGTGCATGTGCTCGAGCACCTAACACACCCAGCACAATCGCTACGAAAGGTTCATGCCTCTCTGATCGATGGTGGTTTGTTCTGCGGTATTGTTCCGAACTTCGACTCACTGTGTTCAGAGTTACTGCAAGACGGTTGGGCATGGCTTGACCCGCACTATCACTACGTTCACTACACACCAAAAACACTCAAGGCCCGATTGGAGGAAGCTGGATTTGCAATCGAGCGACTCTATACCGCAACCGGAGATTACGGTGAAGAAATCGTACTCGGTTATATCCAGAGCGTGGCACCGGAGCTTCCCCCATCGGTAAGCTATGCAGACTTGCTTGGTGCTGTTGAAGCTGACGGGCGCGGCGAGGAGATCCGCTTCTTTGCACGGAAAATTGACTGATCGCCTTTAGCCGGAACGTTTTTGGCTTGCACTGATGAAAACACAGTCCCTGCAACTTCGATCACTGCAGGACAGTGATCGCTCCCCATGATATGGGGTTGCATGTACGCCGAGCGAATCAACGGAACCAGCTCGACATCCACTAAGTGGTAGTCAATGCGCCATCCGATATTGCGTTGGCGTGCACCGCGGCGCTGACTCCACCACGTATAGTGGCCGCCTTCGCTAACAAATGCTCGAAAGATGTCCACTAAACCAGCGTCGAGAAGCTCGTCGAAGGCGTGACGCTCTTCCGGTAAAAAGCCGCTGGTGCGTTCATTGTCACGTGGTCGTGCCAGATCGATTTCTGTGTGAGCAGTGTTGAAGTCGCCACTGAGGATCAAACGGCGACCGTGAGCACGCAGCATGCGGACATATGCGACAAGCTCCCGATAAAATGCCAGCTTGAAGTAGAGGCGCTCAACTTTTTCTGGTTGTGTTCGTGCATCATTGGGACTGTAGCCTTTCGGCGCATACACACTGACCACTGAAACACTGCCAAAATCGGCACGGAGCAATCGTCCTTCGGCATCGAAGCGTTCATCCCCAATGCCTTCATGTACAGCATCGGGCTCAAGGCGAGAAAAAATGGCAACACCGCTGTATCCTTTTTGCACCCGCGCGGGAGCATAGAATTCTCGGTACGCCACTGGCGGATGCATCGTCACATCGAGCTGCTGGGGATCTACGCGAATTTCCTGCAGACAAATGATGTCGGGCTGCTCGCGTTCGAGATACTGACGCAAACCATTTCGGTATGCCGAGCGAAGCCCATTGACATTCCACGTCACAACTTTTACCCGCTGGCTCAAAGCAAATCGTCTGGTTTGGTCAGCGATTGGAGCTTTTCCTGGATAGCGTCGGGAGATGGGGGACGCAACGTCGTCGCGATGTATGGGCTGACATCATCGAGCAAACCCGTCATTGTTTCCTGATGAATGTAGCGTGCCACCGCTTCAAGCGAGTTCGTTTCACGCCAGACGCGAAGCTGACGCTGCGCCCCAGAGCCCATTTCGAGTATCTGGTAGACGTACTCGACGTAGCGACGCGTGCCGAGATCGTCAACGACATCATCAACAAAATCAATCAGCTCACGAATCAAGTCTGGTGCAGGGAGTTCTTTCTGCTTACCGAAGTCGATGAGCTTTCCCTCAAGACCGTAGCGGACAGCCCGCCACTTGTTCTCAACAAGCAGAATGCGCGGATAGACACGAAAGGTCAGGTTTTGCTCGAAAAGCTTGTATAGCTTGGCAACAATTGCTTGAATAAGTGCGGCAATTGCAATGGTTTCATCAACGCGCATCGGTAAATCGCAAACCCGAATTTCA
>JAOAEV010000128.1 GCA_026416585.1 Chlorobiota bacterium
CCACTGGTGCTCAGCGGTGAATTGGGACGAGTGACGATGGGTACCTTGCTCGGCGACTCC
Source organism: Chlorobiota bacterium (assembly GCA_026416585.1). GTDB lineage: Bacteria > Bacteroidota > Ignavibacteria > Kapaibacteriales > NICIL-2 > NICIL-2. The sequence continues at coordinate 61 of JAOAEV010000128.1, forward strand.
TATCGAATTGAGCTGTCTGCGCAACTGATTCTTGACTCGGCGTTTGTACCTTGTGTAGAAACCGAAACACGACTCCAAGCTGTGACAATGCAAACGTGTGTCCGTGAGTTGCGGTTTGTGCGCATCTCGACCTCTCATTTCCGACTAACCAGCGTTGCACCCAATCCTGCGACAGAATCGGTGACGATTCAGTACGAAATCGGGTACGCTACTCCGGTGCGCATCGAGCTGCTCGATATCTTCGGTCGAATTGCAGCGATCATCTTCGATAGTGGCGGGCAATCACTTGTCAGTGGTCGGTATCATCTGACGGCATCGGTGTTCGAGTTGCCAGCAGGTACGTATTGGTGCCGACTGGTTGCTGGTCATCACCAACTGCTCGAACCGCTGCTGTTGGTGCGGTGATGGTTCACTGCACCTCGATATGCAGAATCTCCTCGACTTGTTCGATTGCTGCACCGCGACGAACAATCTGCGGAACATCGTTGGTCAGGTCCAGAACCGTCGAGGGTCCGGTGAAAAGAGGTTCGGTATACCACGAATAATGCTGGATCGTAACGATGCAATCAACACTACTGCCGTAACGCTCAACGATTGCATCGGGGGTTATATCGTCAGAAGAACTCGATGCACTGATGGAAATCAGTGGCTCACCGAGTGCATCGAGGAGAGCACGTGGAATTGTTGCTGCTGGTACACGGATACCTACTGTTCGCCTTTTGGGGTCGTGTGCATAGTGAGGGACAGCCTTTGTTGCTGGTAGGATGAACGTGATCGGACCGGGTATCAATCGGCGCATCATTCGGTAGGTGCGGTTGCTTACCTGGGCGTATTCTGCAACATTTGACAGAGATGGGCACAGGAACGTCATGTGCTTGGTGTCCTCCAAGCCACGGATGCGACGAATCCGTTCGATTCCTGATTTGTTGCGTAACGCGCAGCCGAGCGCCATTGCAGTGTCCGACGGATACAGCAGCAAGTCCCCTACGCGTATGCGTTCGACAATAAGCGCGACAAGTCGTTCTTCGGGGGTAATCGGATGGATGGGAACGATCAGCTGCGGCATTGTCAGACCGATTGGGGCTGGTTTATCGTTAGCTCGATGGTGAAGGTTGCACCATGACCTTTGCCAGGGCTCTCGGCGCGAACAGCGCCGCCGTGCAGCTCGACAATCCGGCGTACAATGTAGAGTCCTAAGCCGGTGCTTGGTTCGCCAGCGGTCGGTGCTGATGATAAGCGACGAAACTCCTGAAACGCCGCAGCGATGTCGTCAGCAGTCAAACCGAGTCCGGTATCGCGTACACGCAACAACAGTGCCTGGTCCGTACACTCTGCTTCGAGTGAGACAGCACCGCCTGGTGGGGTATATTTGATTGCGTTACTGACTAAGTTATCGAGTGCTTTCGACAGGAGGTGTTCGTCGGCATGGAGTGTCGGCAATGCGGGCGGGACGATAAGGTTGATCCAAATGTTTTTCTGCTCAGCAAACGCGGTGAAACGTCGAGCGCAGCTCCGGAGCAGCTGAGCCACATCAATGGGACGGCGCTCAGGTCGGATATCGGCATCGAGTTGGGAAACACTGAGAATGTCCTCGACCAACGACCGGAGAAGCTCAACCGACAGTGCACAGAGTTCGACATGTTCCTGAGCCAGTGATGGAAGCTGCTCACGGCGAGCACGCAGTTCACCCAGTAACGCACTCAAATTCGCCAGAGGATTCTGGAGGTCGTGCATAGCGATACGGAAGCGCTGTTCGCGTTGCTGGAGTATCTGGCTGATGCTGTTATATTGTTCGTAGAGCTTACGATATTGCTGCTGGAGATCGCTGTGCGATTCGGCAGTGTTCTTGTAGTGATCAATCGCTTGTGCGAGTCGGCAGTAGCGTATGCACAGGTCGATAGCACGCTCCAATGCAGCCATTGGCAGTGGTTGCATCAAGATCAAGTGGACTGCACTCGGTCGCAGTTGCTCTATCGCATCGGTATGGGGTAGCGGGACTAATGCAATGCGAGCAGTGTATGGAAACCGTGCAGCAAGCGATTCGACATCCGAGACCAAGGTTGCATCTGTTGCATCGAGGATGATTGCATCGGGAGATGTATGTGCTAATAGCTTGGCAAGCTGTTCAGCGGTACTTGCTGTCTGAAGGAGAATCGTTGGATGATTATCGAAGTATAGCTCCAATGCATCGTGCGTCAATGCATCGGAGATAGCAGCAACGACTGTCGTCATCGCTGACGATGATAACTGCGCCGACTTCCGTGTCGTCGCCGGGGGATGCGAGTGCTCCATACCAGTAGTTGTATGCACACTGCAAATATCGGAATTTGTCCGACAGCGGGCGTGATACGATCATGTGTGGGAGATATTTGCAGACGTTTCACGCCCTTGAGCATCAGTACGTGCTTGCGTTGATAATTGGAATGACGATTGGATTTGTGCTTGCAGTTCCGCCGGGTCCGGTAGCAGTGAGTGTCATGGCTGCTGCTCTGAGAGGTCGGTGGCGCTTGGGTTTTGCAGGGGCGGCTGGTGCTGCGATTGCCGATGGCGTTATTGCAGCTGCTGTGCTTTTTGCCTCATCTGCATTGGTCAATCTCACTCGGCAACTTCTGACGAATCATCCGGCAATTGCTGTCGTCGGAGAGGTTACCATCGCCGCTGCGTTGGTGACTTATGCGATTCGACTAGCGCGGACAAGCGTGTACCATCGGTCGAGCCAATTGCGGCGCACGTTTGGGGACAGTGCGAGGGGAACTGCGTTTGGAACAGCAGTCACGGCAGTTGCCAATCTATTCAATCCAACATTCTTACCCTCGCTGACCGCTTCGCTGGCAGCAGCAACAACAGTGTTGCAAGGTACGGGTGGGGGGGAAAAGTTTGTGCTGGCATTCGGCTTTACTGTAGGCACGTTCGGTTGGCTGGCGATAGTTGTCGCACTCATTGTGCGCAATCACGAGCGGTTTACCATCCGTCACATCGCGCTACTGCGGCGTATCGGGGCAGTTGTTGTATTGGTATTTGCCGGTATTTTGCTGTGGCATGCAGCAATCCAATGAGTTTGCTGTATGCGTGTATTTTTGGGAGCAGCATCAGAGGGAGGGAGCAATTGGCGTTTACAACGTTCCTGAGACCAACAATGCGTGTTCGTATTGAGCGCCGATGGGTGCGGCGTGTCTGGATTACCGTCGAGCATACTGGAACGGTTGTTGTGACGGCGTCGCCGCGGTATGCGGAGAGTACCCTACAGCGATTGATCGAACGACACCGTGCTTGGATCGAGCGGCAACGAGAGCGCTACCGCACGATGGACCGAATCCGACTTCATCCCGGGCAGTTACTCTATCGCGGGCAAGTGTATCGTTTCGTTTGCCGCCAGCGATTAGGCGAACAAGTGTTGATCTACCCTGCTCGTGCAATCATTGAAAGTGGAGAAAATCTGCTTGATCCGGCTATTCAGCGGCAATGGTACAGTAACGAAGCAGAACGATTGCTTCGTAGGCGGGTGGGGCAATTAGCAGTTCGATTCGGTTTCTACTACTGGCGTTTTCGCGTCGGCGACTACGTCTCTGCATGGGGATACTGCTCGGCTGATGGCACACTCACGTTTGATTGGCGCATTGCAAAACTCCCACCGCATGTGATGGACTACCTGATCGTGCACGAGCTGCTTCATACAAAAATTCCGCATCACGGTCCGCGCTTTTGGCGAAGGCTTGAGGATCTGCTTCCCAATTACCGACGTGCCGTCGAATGGCTTCGCACCTACGGACGGTGGGTGTAGCCGATTTTTCGGCGGCTCAGTCGAGGCGTCAGACCAATCTGTGTAGCGAGGCGCTGGTAAATCGTGCCGATTCGTTCAGTCTGTCCACGCGCAGCAAAGCGTTCGGAAAATCCCTCTGCGCGGAACTCCCGCAATAGCGACTTCCATGGAACCAATCGTCGCACCCAGCGTTCGGTACGGCTCTCTGCTGGTTCCGGGTCGGTTTCTGCCAGGTCAGCACAGACGCGTATCAACGCTCGAAGCGTCACCGAGCGTGTCAAGACGTATTGCTCGTTGCTCCATGCTTCGGGCAGAACAGCCTGCACAGCTTTCAGGAAATCACGCACGATGCCGTAGTACCGTTGGACAATGTGCATGCTTTTGCGAAGTGGAACATCACGTTCTTTTGAGTCCTCTTTGATCCAAGTGTGCAGTTCGGCGTAGAGTTCCGATTGCATAATCCATTTGTCTTTTCGGCTACGTCCGCCAAGGCGATTGATACGATACCGGAGTGGACTATCGTATTCTTCGTAGAGCAGCCGCGCAACTTGTGATGCGATCCATGTTTCCGGTTCAATAAAACTGACCCGTTCGTAGAG
>JAOAEV010000007.1 GCA_026416585.1 Chlorobiota bacterium
AAAGCGTAATCGCAAGCCTATCGGCATTTGCGGGCAAGCTCCTTCCGATAATCCGGATTTTGCCGCATGGCTTGTTGCACAGGGGATTGATTCGATTTCCCTCAATCCCGATGCACTTGTCAAAACAATCACAGCAATTACTCGCTAAGCTTCCTGCTTACGCCCCACGCGGGCGCGTGAAAAAAACATCAACGACGCTTCGAAAAAACCGTGCGCTCCTTTTCGCGTCATTCCCCCTTGTTCCATCCCTATCCCAGCTCACGTTCGTAGAGACGATACGTCTTGTATCGCACTGCACGCATTGTGTTCTGCAAAGCATGATTCATTGCATCGTTGGTTTCCAGTATCCACGAGGCTTCGCCCCACCGAATACCACGAGCATGAGCACGTTCTCCAATTTCCCAGTACAGTACTGCATCAATTCCCGTGCGACGATACTGCGGCAGGACGCCCAACACGATAATCCGCACCAAGTCTATTGTCTTTCGTTTTGTAAGCAAGTGCCATAGTCCCGTCAAGAGCCAGCCGCTGCGATTGTGAGTGAGGCATTGGTTGATATCCGGCAATGCCAACGCAAAACCAGCGGGCTTGCCATCAATCTCGGCAATGAGCACAAGGTTCGGATCGGCAATCTGCTTGAGGTCAGCCGCAAGAAAATCGAATTCCGCATCAGTCATCTTCACAAAACCCCAATTCTTCTCCCACGCTGTGTTGTAGATGTCTTTGATCGTCAAGACATCCCGCTGAAATTGGGCACGATCACGGAAATTCATCGCTCGAATCTGTACACCTGTACGTTCCCGCACGATGCCGATCATGCGCTGGAGCTTTTCGGAGCGGTACGACGTCTGGTCAAGCAAATACGCATACAGATCCATCACCTTCTCTAATCCCCATCCTTCGAGTAGTTCGGCATAGTACGGTGGGTTGTATGGCATCAACACAACCGGTGGGCGTTCGAATCCCTCGACAAGCAAGCCACATTCGTCGTTCATTGACGGATTGACCGGACCACGAATGTGCGTCATTCCATGAACGGCAAGCCACTCAGCTGCAACGTCCAACAATGCATCCGTGACTTCCTGAGAAACAACGCTTTCGTAGAAACCGAAAAAACCCACCCGGTCTCCGTGCGTGCGATTATGATTGTCATTGACGATTGCGGCGATACGTCCCACCGTTGTGCCACCATCCATCGCCAAAAAGAGTGCAATCTTGCTGTGCTCGTAGAACGGATTACGCCGGACATCGAGCAGCTTCATGCGGTCGAAAATTAACGGAGGGACCCAATAGGGATCGGCGCGGTAAAATTGCCATTGCGCCTTGATAAAACGGAGCCGATCGCGACGGCTACGCTCATTGAGTCGAACAATCTTCATTAGCAGTCAGCACAACAGTAAGACATCGTCACGGCAGACGCCAGCCCAAACGGAATTCCCATTGCTTTTGCTGCCGGGAGAGGCTCTGCCCGGGGTTAGCAGTTGCTTGAAATTGCGCGATCAGATTCCGGAGCCATTCGATGCCAAGTGTGTTGCCGATCGACAGATCAAGCGTGACTTGGCTGTTCTGGGCTAAATCCGCCACCGAACCACCGACGGTAACATTGGCACCGAATAATTGACCCGTCAGCATAATTCTTGCTTGTGATAGGCTCGTCACATCGCTGGTTCCAAAATCAATGTTGACATTTTTGATAACACCGCCCTGTAACGCATTGGTCAAAAATGCGGAAATCGCTGCTGATCGCGCTGCGTTGACACTCTGGTCAAGCGCACTGGTAGCGACACTCCCGCTTGTTCCACCGGTGAGTTCTTCCTGCGTTCGACCGAATAGCACTAACAGTAGCGCATTAGTCATGATGCGGACCGAATCGCCACGTGTACCGGGCGCCTCTTCACCGTTGATTTCGTAGGTCATCCGCACACGGGGCTGCTGCTTGGTGCCCGTAATAGTAAGAATGACACGGTATCGCTCACGACGATTGTCACTTCCAACAATTCGCTCTCCGTCATAAACAGCGCGCAGGTCCACTTCGGGGTTATCAATGGCACCCGTCGTAAAACGCAAGCGTCCACTGGCAGTAAATGTGCTATAGAACTTGTACGTCGAGCTCGGATCGACCACGAGCGTACCACGCAGTTCGGTCCGTCGCGTACCATCGCGAACAAATCGCAAGTACTCCGAGCGATTCTCCTGCTCGACAAATGCAACGAGTTGTTCTACACTCGAAAAATCCATCTTGACGCGCATTTGCCGACGGATTTTTACATCGACCGCTGTATAGAGTCGTTCGGAAAAACCTGGAGTGATGCTGAGCCGTACCGGCAGCGGCGGCGTGCTGTGCCGTGGCGGTAAATCTCCGATTGTCGTATCCTGCCGTGGCACAAGCTCCACTGCATCGGTAACCAAGTATCCTTCGCCAACTTTGCGGTATGTAAAGCTCGACGTTTGCACCGTTATTGCCGTCGCCGGTGGGAATGTCACATCGGCCTCTTCGATGCGCAGGAACCCACCCAGGCGCGGTTGTTCGACGGTGCCGTTCATGTGAAGTTGTCGCATGCGACCATCTTCTTCAGTCGAAATAACCACCCTGCCATACATCATGTTGTTGACCGCAGCAGTCGCGTTGCTCATGACAAGAAAACCACGATTACCGGGAATCTTGATGGCAATATCAAGTGCATCCGGCTGAAAATCTCGCAGGGAGACCGTTCCAACGATTTGTGCCATTCCACCGACCAAATCCGCTGGGTCATTGAACAGCTCGATCGTCTCAATGCGGAGAAGGTTGTTGTCGAGCACCAGCACACCGCGGCTGCGGTAGCGGATGTTCGTTGCCGGTATGAGAAACTCGCAATTGTCGTATTCGACTCTCCCAGTGAAAGCGATATTGCCCGGCAGGGTGCCTGCAATACTCAACCGCAAATCGGCGGTCCCCCGCAGTTGTGAAACTGCCGGGAAAAACGGCTCGACAATCGCCAGCGACATATCATGTGCTGTTGCCGTAATAGCGATCGGCTCACGCTCACGCACTCTGATATCAGACGGTGCCAGCGACACTGTTAGTGGCAATGATTCGATACGCACATCAAACGCAGTACGACGGCCACCACTACCAATCGGTACTAACACTGTTGCAGTCCCCCAAAGCTTTTCCCCGTCATAACTAAAGGTCGCTTCGTGGTCACCAATCGGCACATCACCGTAGGTGACATTGCGCATACTACTCACCACTGACACTCGCGGACGCTTCCAGCTCCCGTCAAGCGAAACAACCAGCGAATCAGTCATACCCGATAGATGCTGGACGACATCAAAAGCACCCAGCACCGGTACGCTCGCGAGCTTCGTAAGATTAAACGCACGCACGACAATGAAAACCGACTCAATACCCTTTGCACCAAGCCGTCCGCTGAGGTCGAGTGTGGCTTCGCTTTGCTCATGCTTGAGCCGCACCGCACCGAGCGTGTAGTAGCCACTGGTATCGAGCTGCAACTGCAGCGGTATCGGCGCACTCCACGAAAAATTATTGGAAAGCCCAACAAGAAAACGTTCCGCAGTAATGCTAACAGTGCCGTCAGGTTCGGGAGTAATTGTCGCACCAACAGCCAGCGGCATCGTGTTTTCAAGCCATGCCGTATCGGTCACAATACGAAGCCGCACACCATCCCATTCCCATCGCAGCGCGGGGCGCACGATCCGGGCTGTACCGATACGCAACACCGAGTCTACAGCCAATCGAATACGGGCCGAATCAAGCCTCGGCTCGCGATCGAGTGCCGATAGTGCCACCGCCAGTGACCCACTGGCCGGCATTGAAGCTACGTAGGAACCGTCAGGACGGGACAAAATCAATCTCCCCAGCTGCACTGTATCGAATACTGCTCGACTACGGTCTCCTTCGGAAACAATATCTCCTATGATTGTCGCATCAGCCTCGACAACAGTTGGTGCCAGAAGTGGCGCCAACAGCGCAAGACTTTTGGCACGAAGGGTCACACGAGCAGCAAGTGTATCGTTCATCCATTGAACGGGCGGGAGCGGTGTCTGCGTACCGTTTTCGGCACGGGCAATCAGCCGGCGCAGAAGAGTATCAGCCATCAATATGTGCATTTCTACAACTCGTCTTAGCCCCATCAGTGTATAACGTCCGACGATGCGGGCTTCGATCTGCGGCGAACGAATGACAGCGCTACGATTGCCTGCCGCATCAAGGTCGAGTACCGCACTGAGTGTGAAAGGGAAGACTGCACGATCCTGAAAAACAAGCTCGGGCACTTCGGCATTAAGCCGAAAACGAAGACTATCGAGCGTCGCACCACTGCTTTCGAGGTGAACGCGAGCCGACAATAGCTGTGGCAATCGCTCAATGCCAAACATGCGATCGATAGGAAGATGCTCGGCATCCACTTCCATTGAGACAGTGTTCGGTGCCGCAAGACCAATTGTTCCTCGCGCAAACAGCCGTGGCACATCCTCTGCAGCATCCGCTGTAAGGCGCCCACTGAGCGTGTCGAGAATCAACGTGCTGTTTTCGACTCGTGCAGCAATTACGGCATGTTCGATACGTATATGTTCCAGACGGCTGCTGTCGAGTTCAACACGAGCGATAAAGTGTAGTTGGTCGAGTGCAGTGCCACTGCCATCAACATCGAATGCAGCACGAAGCGATGTGCGCGGCAGGGTTGTATCGACAGCAGTAAGATCGAGCCCTTCTATTGTCCCCGCAACATGGTACCGAGGCACAGGACCACCGAGAACAACCTTTGCCGCTACATCGCCACGAGTAGGACCGCACACAGCACGAATGTGTGCGTGCACGGAATCCTCATAACCACGCGCTTCCAGATGTTCGATATAGCATGCGTCCAGTTGCGCCAGTGATGGTAGCTGCTGGCGGACCAGCAACCGCCGCATATCGCTCCACCGCATCGGTGAGTGTTCAAAAGCGACGTGCCAATGAGAAACTGCCCCAGACTCACGCAACTTTATTTCGGCAGTACCACGTAGGACCGTCGAACCTGTTCTCGCTTGCGTAATCGCCAGACGTATATGCTGTGCAGTACCGCTTACCTCGGCATCGAGTGCAACGGGAGCGCCTATCTCGACATCAGGCGGCAGGATATAGCGACCATCGCTCGGGTGGAAGGGATCCATCCGTAAGTGACCGCGGAACGGTAGCGTTGAATCAGCGTAGCGCAGTACGGAGTTTTCGATGCTGATCTGCGATGCTGGCAGTTTGATCGTCATTGAGCGAATGTGAATCTGCGTAGTATCCGCTTCGACGATACCGAGCATCCGATCCAACCGCCAGCCGCTATTTCCATCAAGCCATGACAAGTGTTCGATTGCGACCGATAAGTACTGCTGACGGAGCTGTGCTACAACCGTCGCACGAAGTTCGACGTGCTGCAAATGTGCATGTATCGGGTCGAAACGTCCGGTCGTATCAATGTTGCTTAGCGAATCATTGATCGTAATACTGCCACCGTGAAGTTTCAGCGCTCGCAGGTACAGCAACAGTGATGGTGGCTCCGATGGTGGCGTATTGGTTGGTTTGAGAACGTGCTCGATATTCCAGGTGCCATCAGTACGTCGTGCAAGGTGGATGCGAGGTGAATCGAACTCCAACTTACTCACCGCAACGGTACGAAAGATGAGTGCTTCGGGCATGTAGCGAAGCTCAATGTGCGGTACCGTCAGCACGGTATCTCCATCGGCAATGAGCGCGACTGAATCGAGCTGCACACCACGGAATACATCCACGCGCACACTTGCAATAGACAAGTCAGCGTGAAGCTGATCACGAACAATCTGCTGCAGAACACCCGCCAGCCACCGATTGAACGCCGACGTTTGTGCGATCGCATAGAGAGCGACTCCTGCTGTGAGCAGCAGCGAGCCACTGATAACGAACGCAAACGCCAGCGCTCGCAGTAACCGACGTGCTCGCGGCAGTCCATCGGCAAAGCGGAGCGAGGGCAGACCGTATCGAAAGCGCCGTTTCATCACGTGCATAGACACTGCAACTTACCAATTACGCGTGCGAAGCTCCCGTATCTTTGTGCCCCAGTCACTCAATAAGCAGCATGGCCCGACAGTATCTGATCACCGCAGCGCTTCCATACGCCAACGGTTATCTCCATCTCGGTCACATTGCCGGCGCGTATCTGCCTGCCGATCTCTACGCACGTTTTTTGCGGCTGGCTGGTGAGCGTGTGCTGTTCGTGTGTGGCTCCGACGAGCATGGCGTTGCTATTACCATCCGCGCTGAACAAGAAGGGAAGTCGCCACGTGAAATTGTGGATCACTACCACAATGCCAACGAAGCAGCATTTGCCGAACTGGGCATGACATTTGACGTCTATGGGCGCACCTCGACCCCGGAGCACCATCGCGTCGCGCAAGAATGGTTTTTGGATTTCTACCACCGTGGACTTCTCGAGGAACGGCAGGAGCTGCAGTTCTACGACAATGACGCAGGCATGTTTTTACCCGATCGGTATGTAGAGGGAACATGCCCCCACTGCGGCTACGAGCGTGCACGCGGCGATCAATGCGAACAGTGCGGTGCCTACTACGATCAGCTCCAGCTCATCAATCCACGCTCGCTGCTGAGCGGAAAGCCCCCAGCAGTCTGTCCGACCACCCACTGGTACTTCCGCCTCAGCAGATTTCAAGACGCGCTCGAACGATATATTGACTCGCACGAGCATGACTGGAAAGAAAACGTCCTCCAGCAAGCCAAAGCATGGCTCAAGCAGGGATTGGGTGATCGTGCCATCACGCGCGATCTACGGTGGGGTGTGCCCGTGCCTATCCCCGGTGCCGAAGGGAAGGTACTCTATGTCTGGTTCGAAGCGTTGCTCGGTTACATCAGCGCTACACAACTGTGGGCGCAACGTCGCGGCACACCCGATGCGTGGCACCAATGGTGGTTCCGCTCTAATGAGCACCAGACGGTCTATGCTGCGTTTATCGGCAAGGATAACATCGTTTTTCACGCATTGATGTTTCCTGCCATGCTCATGGCGCGCGAGAACTACATTCTGCCATCAAATGTCCCCGCCAATGAGTTTCTCAATCTCGAGGGGCAGAAATTTTCGAAGTCACGTAACTGGAGCATTGAACTTCGCGACGCACTGGCAGACTTCCCGCATCACCAGGACGCACTGCGGTACGCACTGGCAATGAACCTGCCCGAAACACGCGATGCAGACTTTACTTGGAGCGATTTCCAAGCCCGCACCAACAACGAGCTGGCAGCGATCGTAGGTAACTATGCCAATCGCGTACTGGCATTCATTGAACGCAATTTTGAAGGTCGTGTTCCGACGCTCGATGCTGCCAATACCGAATTTATCGAACGGTGGCATCGCGTGGTCGTCGATGCCAGCACTGCTACACCCGCCCAGCACGCTCATATCGTTGCAAGCGCATCCGATCATTTTTCCGCCGAAGAGCGTGCCGCCATTACTGCACTCATCACCGGTGTCGATGCGGTCGCTCGTAACTACCGGGCATTTCGTTTTCGCGACGCGGTCAGTGAAACAATCTCCATTGCTCGCGCTGCAAACAAGTTCTTCAACGATGCCGCTCCGTGGAAGACACTCCACGACGATCCCGCTCGATGTGCACGTACACTTTTTACCTGCATGCAGATCCTTCGCGCGCTCGGCATTGCACTGGCACCGGTCACACCGCAGCTAAGCGAACGCATCCAACGGCTCTGTGGTATTGCACAGCCTGCGACGGGAGAACCGCGCAACAGCGAAAGCAGCGACAATCTTTGGGCGACACTTCCTCTACCGATGGTTGAACAGGGAACGCTCGTCGGTCCTGCTAAACGGCTGGTCGAGCAAATCACCAATGAGCAAATCGCTGCGCAACGAGCCAAACTCGGTGTTCGTTCTGCGATGCAGCCACAATCACCATCACCCGCACTTATCACCATCGAGGACTTCAGCCAGATCGAGCTTCGCACGGCACGCATCCTTGCGGCAGAGCGTGTACCAAAGTCACAAAAACTGATCAAACTCACCGTGGACCTTGGAAACGAGCACCGGCAGATTGTCGCCGGTATCGGCAAGCAGTACACACCGGAGGAACTCGTCGGTCTCGACGTTGTAGTGGTTGCCAATCTACAGCCGGCACGCCTGATGGGTATCGAGTCACAGGGTATGCTGTTGGCAGCCAACGATGGTGAGAACTTGGTCATTGTTTCCCCTCGCGGCACAATTCCGCCTGGCTCGGTGGTACGGTAGTAAATTCGTCTTTGGTTGAACTGCTTGGCGAACGCAATGCTGCGTTACATTATTGGCCGTCTGGGCTACACTGTGCTCATGCTGCTCGGTGTGGTGACGGTCTCGTTTTTTTTGGTGCGGGCTATCCCGGGCGATCCTGCGCGTGTGATGCTCGGTCAGCGTGCCGATGAGGCAACGATCCAAGCGCTGCGCCAGCAGTACGGCTTCGATAAACCACTATATGTGCAGTACTGGCGCTACCTGGAACGATTGGTTATCGGCGATTGGGGGCGTTCGATCGCATCAAACCGTCCGGTTCTCGAGATCATCGCTGATCGGTTGCCAGCAACAGCGCTTTTGGCAACTGTTGCAATGGTCATTGCGACCATTGTGGGTATCCTACTCGGCATTATCTCCGCACTCCGAGCTAATACGTGGATCGACAGTACAATGATGGCGTTGGCACAATTTGGCATCTCCCTTCCCTCGATCGTAATGGCAATTTTTTTGGCGGTGCTTTTCGGTGAAATCTTACCATGGTTCCCCATCGCTGGGTACATTGACCGAGGCATCGAGTATTTGGTTTTACCTGCGGTAACTCTCGGCATTCGTCCACTGGCGATCATTGCCCGCGTCACCAGGTCAAGCATGCTGGACGTGCTCGGTCAAGACTACATCCGCACAGCCCACGCCAAGGGGCTCCCACGTTGGCGAGTGACAATGATACACGCTCTACGAAACGCCCTCAATCCAGTTGTGACAACAGTCGGAACGTGGTTTGCAGGCTTGCTTGCGGGTGCATACTTTGTCGAGTACATCTTCAATTGGCCCGGTATCGGTAGTGCAGCATTCGATGCAATCACCAAACTTGATTATCCGGTCATCCAAGGCACGGTGCTTTTCACAGCAGTTGTTTTTGTCGCTGTGAACTTCTTCTCCGACGTACTCTACGCGCTCCTTGACCCGCGAGTTGAACTAACAGCGGCAAACGCCTCATGATAATCGTGCTGCTGATACTGTTGGCGGCTGTCGGCTGCACGAGCGCACCGGAACAGACAAGTGATTCACCAACATTGCACAAAACAATGGACAGCGACACGCTACAACTGGCAACATTCGGCGCCGGATGTTTTTGGTGCACCGAAGCGATCTTTTCCCGACTCGATGGTGTTGTGTCTGTCACGCCTGGCTACAGTGGCGGCACAACACCGAACCCAACGTATGAGCAGGTGTGCACAGGTACAACGGGACACGCTGAGGTATGCCGTATTGCCTTCGACCCACATCGTATCAGTTACGACAAGCTGTTGGAAGTGTTCTGGAAAACGCACGACCCCACAACACCAAACCGACAAGGCAACGACGTCGGAACTCAATATCGCTCGGTGATTTTCTATCACGACGATCACCAACGCGAGCGTGCCGAGTACTACAAACGCATACTCAATGAAAGCGGCATTTTCGGTGCACAAATTGTTACTGAGATTGTGCCGGCAGCGGCATTCTATCAAGCGGAGGAGTACCACCACGATTACTTCAAACGTAACCCAGAGAAAGCATACTGCGCGCTGGTAATCCGACCCAAAGTAGAAAAGTTTGAGCAGTTATTCCGGGACAAAGTGCGCCAACGATGAGCGATAAACACGGGCAAAACAAACGAAGACGCAAAAAACAGTTTCTGCGGACACCGAGCTATCCCGGTGGAACAAAAGCATTGGCAGCATTCATTCAGCATAACCTCCGCTACCCAACCGAAGCGCTTGCACGGCGCATCGAAGGTGACGTTCATGTTGCCTTCGATGTAGACGAAGAAGGTGGCGTCCATCGTCCGCGTATTGTGCGGGGCATTGGTGCCGGTTGCGATGAAGAAGCACTCCGTCTTGTTTCGATGCTCCGCTATAATCCCGTGCGCAACCGCGGCGTAACGGTAACCTCGCACATGGAGCTTGTCATTCACTTCCGCCTGCCGCAGTCGCAGCCGCTGCAGATCGTGTACCACTATCGTCCGTCGGGCGACTCATCATGAGCGCAATGCATGTAACCCAGACGATATCACGCGCCGAGCAGCCGCGTGAGAGGTCGCAGTATGGCTTCGCCAGTCCCTGGACAATTGGTCCGAGCGCAATGGCACCAGCGAGACGTTCGGTGAGTTTGTAGGCGATGTTACCAGCATCGAGATCGGGGAAAATCAACACGGTAGCACGTCCGGCAATTGGGGAAGCAGGTGCTTTGCGTGCAGCAATATCCGGTACAAGCGCAGCGTCAGCTTGCAATTCACCATCGCAAAGCAGGTGAGGAACACGCTCGCGAGTAATACCCACCGCACGCTGAACCTTTTCGACACGAGGATGCACCGCACTTCCTTTGGTTGAAAATGACAGAAATGCTACGCGCGGCTCCTCGCCGATAATGCGGCGGTAGTTTTCACATGTTGCCAGTGCGATATCGGATAGTTGTTCTGGAGTTGGATCGGGAACAACGCCGCAATCAGCATAGAACAGCACACGATCGGCCAGCACCATAGCGAAAAAGCTACTGGCAATCGAAATGTCCGGAGCCAGTCCAACAGTCGCAAGTGCTGCCCGGAGCACATCGCTTGTGGTCGAAAGCGACCCTGCAACCACAGCAGAGACATCGCCACGATGGAGCATCATGCCAGCAGCATAAAGGGGATTGCTCATACGCTGGCGCGCTTGATTGGGATCAGTATCCTTGGGCGATCGCTGTCGGAGGTAGTAACCAGCAAATTCATCGGCGAGAGTAACCGGATCAATTATCGTGATCGCGGGAGGTAGATCCCCCGCAATAGCGCTGATCTGATCGGGTGAACCGATGAGCACAGGTGCAGCAATACCGCGATCGGCCAGGTACCGTGCAGCCTCGATTGTACGCGGATCGGTCGCATCAGGAAATGCAACTCTGCTGCCAGGCTCAGCAGCACGGGATTCGAGCGAAGTCAAAAATGCTTGCTGGAAATCGGTCATCGTTTGCCTGCATTGATGAATGCACTGCAAAAATCCGTAAAAGTACGGATTGAAGCATGTTCTGGATTCTGGTTAGTTTGCCTCCGTGTGAGGGTATCAAACGTTGAAGAGGGGGCTCTCTACTCCGGGATAGGTCAGGGCGTGCGGCAGATGCCGTGCGCCCTTGCCTTTTTGAAGAGGTATCGTAATTTTCTTGTTGATACTATCGCTGCATTTATGGATTCGCTTTCAACCTACCGCCGACTGCATCGCACGACCCTTGCACAAGGATCGGTGTTTGTGCTACTGGTTATTGTCGGCGCGATCGGCTTTTTCGAGTTGATCGCGCTCCCGTTATTGCATCTGGTCTTCCAGGATTGGCTTGGTGCTCAGGTACATCGCTTCGATCGTTGGTTCGAATGGATGTTGGTCGTTTCCAGCAACGGAGAACAGCTGTATCGAGACACCGAAGCCAAAGCGTACTTGTTCAACCCGCTGTTGGCACTGATGCCAATCATCGCTGCAGTCGGTTTTGCGGTAGCAACCGTTGTCAGTGCGCTTGTGCCGCGCCGTCTTGGGCTGGTACGTAAAAATCTCGAGCGCGAGATTGCGCAGGCACTCCACGAGTTGGCACACCGCATCGCCGGTACCGGAATCAGTATTGAGGATATGGCAGTGCTCCGCTCACGAATCGAATCGGCCAACGCTGAACAACTTGATGTACTTGCGGAAGAATACGGTGCTGCTCATGACGAACTGCTCCTGCTACAGCGCGCACTCTACTGGGCACGCGGCGGTATCGGCCGAGCACTCTATCTCGGCTCGGCACTGCGACTCTACATGCGAAACCACTTCACCGTTGAATATGAACAAGCTGTGCTTGGCAGCATCTACGTTGGCGCTGCTGTCCTCATCATCATCATCGGTTTGCGTGGGCTGCAGTTTATCCCGAAGGAACGCCCTTCGCTGGTGCTGTTTGCCATTTCGCTTGAATTTGTACTACTGATCGCCTACGCAGCCACGCTTATGTTTTCACGTCCGGAGGAAAGCGAACAGACCCAGTCATCAGAGCTCGGCAGTTTGATTGGATCCGTTGGCACAGCCGGCAGCCCGCTGGCGTCTTTGAGCTATGCCGAAAAACTGCTCCGCATGTTCATTGCGCTGCCGCCCCCCGGTCGCGATACATCCACCCGCGAGCAATCGCACTGAACACCGCAAAGTGAATGATTGCGCGCTCGACCGGTGCAATCGGATTCGGTACACACCGCAGCAATACATCGGGCATTGGCGAGCGTGCCAACATTCGCAATAGCCTATCCCGTATCCGCTGACCTCGCAAGTACTCGACACCAAAAATTTCCCGCACCTCAGGGTGTTTGCCGACAATGTACGGAAGATTTTCTCCCCCGAACTGCTGAAGCTGCTCCAGCGCTTGCACAAGTGTTTTGTTCATGTGCGACCAGCCTACTGCCTGCGCATTGAAAATCACCGGTAATGTGAAGGCCTTTTGCAGGCGAATCGCAAGTTCGGTATCGCCACCACCATAGCTGCGCATGTGTTCATCCTGACCACCGACTTGTACAAAATACTTGCTTGCCAGTGCGACATTACCGGTTGTGAAGTAGTAGTACGGTACACGGTCCCTGTGGTGGTACTTGTTCTTTCCGCGCGTCTGGATGTAGCGCGCCCACACGTTGTCCTGAGTGTTTGTGTAGCGAATGTCGCCCAACGAAATACAGCAATCCTGACGTAGGAGTGCATAATGTTCGTCGAGCCATCGCGGCGATGGTACGACGTCCGAATCGAGCATTGCGAGTAGAGGGGAACGTATCGCGGTCAGCGCCAGATTCCGCGTCGCATTGCGTCCACGGTGCGCCAGTGCTGGATGACTGAGCACAACGACATCGAACGGAAACGACGTTCGCTCGACCAAGCGCCGAACGCCAGGGCTTTCCCCATCAATGCAGAGCAACACGCGGAAATTGCGGAACGTCTGCTGAGCTAACCCGTCCAAACACGCAGCCAGCTCATCCGGATTATCGTAGGTGGGAACAATAACATCGAACGTCACACTCATCGCACAGAAGCCATCGCAACAATGTCGAAGGCATGATCAGCGAAATGGTACATCCCTCGCCGACCAACGATCCACTCGGCGGCGAGCACTGCACCAAGCGCAAAACCACGACGCGATTTTGCTGCGTGAGAGATTTCAATCGTATCCGCTTCGGAGTCGGCAGTAACTGTATGTGTGCCGACCACAGTCCCAACCCGCGCGGCGCTGAGGGTGATTGCATCGGGAGCGATTGGTGGCTCCGACTCCGTCACGATTGGTCGGTGCGTCGGGGAATGTTGAGCAAGTGTTCGAGCAAGCAGCAACGCTGTTCCGCTCGGAGCATCGCGTTTGGCACGGTGGTGCACCTCATGCACGTGGAGCTGATAGCCAAGACCTGGTGTTGCATACTCGGCAAGCAGCGCAGCAAGACGAACTACCACCGCAACGCCAATCGAAAAATTTGCGCCAACAATGATGCCAATACGCTCAGCAGCGTGCTCCAGAGTAGCAGTGTCATCGCGCCAGCCTGTTGTGCCAATCACAAGCGGTACACCTGCTGCGGCGCACAGTGCGACATGGTCGAGTACAGCATCAGCACGTGAAAAATCAAGTGCAACATCTGCTTGATGCAGAGTATCACATTTGACTGGTTCGCTCGAGCGCACACGAAGAACAATCACATGCCCACGTTCAGTTGCGACCGTTTCGATCGCTGCACCCATGCGTCCGTAGCCGAGCAGTACCAGTCGGAGTGGATTCATGTTTGCACCGGAACATCAGTTGGAACTAATCGTCCTTCGTAGAGCGCCACGCGGTGTGTCGCTGCAAAATGTGCAGCGAAAAACGGATCGTGTGTAGCGACGATAACCGTTGCACCTCGTTTGTTCTCGTTGCGGAGTTCTTCGGCGATACGGATGGTGGCATCGACGTCGAGATTGCCCGTCGGCTCGTCGGCGATGATGCACTGCGGTTGAGCAGCAACTGCACGGGCAATACCGACCACGTGCCGCTCGCCCATCGAGCACTGCCAGGGAAATTTTTCACGCACGTAGCTGATGTCAAAACGCACAAGCACATCGAGTGTCCGGCGGCGTGCCTCCGCCATTGGTACTTTTCGGAGTAACAGTACAAGGAGAATGTTATCAAATACCGTCAGCTCATCGAGCAAACGGATATCCTGGAAGGCAATTCCCATTGCACGGCGCATTTGCACAAGCCGCCGGCGTGATAGCGCGCTGGTACGCTGTCCGTTGACAAACATAGCACCAGCACTGGGAAGAATGTCCGCATACAACACACGAAGGAAGGTCGTTTTTCCTGAACCAGTCGGTCCGGTTACCAGCAGCATACTACCGCTGGGAATCTGCAGTGTAATGCCGCTGAGCGCAGGGATACTGTCGAACTGAACACTGACGTTCTGCAAATCGAACTGCATGTGGTGCGTCGTAACGTGTGGCAAGCAAAGTTACGGTTTATGCACCGTGTGGACCTGTTCTCGGCAGTGGGGCTTGGTCGCGGACGTAGTGATGGAGCCACCAGCAAATGTCGCGATCGCTTTCGGCACGGCGACCAGCGAGGATGTGGTCAGCATTATCGTACATGATGAGCTTATAGGGAAATTGCAAACGCTGAAGTTCAAGCGCCAGATGCAGGCTTTGTTCCGGCTCAACACGCCGATCGCCCGTACCATGTAGCACCAGTAAGGGTGTGGTACGTGGTAGTTCGTGCGCCCACACCAAAACGGAACGCTCGCGTAACTGTTCTTCGGCATCCCGGTTGGGATCAAGGAAACGTCCGAACACACGTCGGATGTGGGATTGTGGCGAGCAGCGATGAAGCATTGTCGGTGCACCGATCGTGACAGCAGCACGGAAGGCTCGTGATCGGCGCAGCATCATGAACGCCATCATTCCGCCGCGGCTCCCGCCAACCAGACCGAGTCGGTTGGTGTCCACGTAATCGAGATTTCTCAGTAGCGGCAGCAGGTTCAATGCGTCACGTACGTCGCCGTCACCCCATTGTTCGGTGCCCTCGCTGCCACCTTGACCACGATAGTTGCTCGCGGCGACGACGTAGCCCCAACTGGCAATCGTGCCGATATATTGGAACGCGCCCTCTGGACCCAGCGCTGCACGTTCACCTGCCCCGCCGCGGTTGAAGATAACTGCTGGATATGGCTGCTGTCCTGGTGGTGGAATCGCTAAAAAACCACGAATGGACAACCCCTCGCTGGTGTAGGCGATGGCGTACATCTGTACGTGCTCGAATCGGGCGAACTGTTCGGCGCCAAGCCGACGGCGCATAATGTTGCGCGTACTTGTCGGCATTGGCACCAGATCGGCACCAAGCAGCGTACCGTCGGGGAACTGACTCATCGCTGTATCTGCTGGCGATACCGTGTGCGGTACTTTTCCGCCAAACGGCTCTGCTTGTTTTCGAGCACAACGCGCCGTCCCTGCACAAAGGCGTACTCGATGCGACTGGTTTGAGCATCGAGGACGTTGCCCTTGGACACGATCAGTGTGGCGTCTTTGCCAACCTCGATCGAGCCAACGCGATCGGAGACGCCAAAGATTTGCGCAGGAGATAGCGTAATAGCCCGCAGTGCCGACTCCGGCGATAATCCAAACGAGATAGCTGTTCCCGCTTGAAATGGAAGATTACGCTGCTGCCAAAAACCAGCATCGCTGATAGCAAACTGAATGCCTGCACTGTCAAGAATTGCCGGCAAGCGATAGGGAGTATCGTACCCCTCTTCGTCGCGCAGTGGCAAACTGTGTACGCGACCGATGATGACTGGGAAGCCGCTCTGTTTGATTTCATCAAGACACCGCCAGGCATCAGAGCAACCAACTAAAATTGCTCGTAGTCCGAAGTACCGAGCAAATTCAATAGCGCGGAGGATTTGCTTGTACTCCCAGCAGCGAATCATAACAGGCAAAGAGCCATCAAAAACAGGCCGCATCGCTTCGAAGCGGATATCGCGTTTGTTTTCGGCCAGACCCGCTGCAGCCGCTCGGACATACTGCTGTGCCTGGCGGAAAAAATCGTAGAGTGTTTCGATTTGTCGCTCAGCATCACGGCGCTGTTCTTGCGGCGAACGTCGCATCCATGGCGCACGATACGTTGCCAGGGATGGGAAATTCACCACAAGTGCTGCACGCGATCGAAGCGCAATGTCTTCGCGCGTCCAGCCGTCAAGCTGCATAATCGAGGCAATGCCACTGATCATCCCACCATCTGGACAGACTGCTGCCAGGAGAATACCGTTGGAACGCACCGTTGGAATAACCTCACTATCGGGGTTGTATGCAACATCCGCGCGTACGTTTGGGTTGAACTGTCCTGTTTCAGCAACATCACGCGTTGCGCGAACAGCTTCGATTTCGATCAACCCAATAGTCGTATGGGGAGCAAAGAGTGCTGGATAAATGTGTTTGCCACGACAATCTATTTGCACCGCATCAGGTGGGATCGCTACATTCGTACCAACAGCAACGATCTTGCCGCGATCGAACACGACGGTGCCCCCCTCGATTGTGCCGTGCGTAACAGTAAACACACGCCCTCCGACGAGTGCGACTGGTTTGTGCTGCGGCTCGCCAGGCGTTTCAATATGTGCCATGACAACAATAGAAGACAAAAACAGAATCAGAGCAGTGCATTTCATACGCAGTGCCACCGATAGTGTATAGTGCGTTCAAAGATACTTCGCCGTCGCATAAATGAAATGCCCCTCGACGTCACCACAACATCGAGGGGCACTCCCCGGAGACCTTTCACCACCACAACGAAAGGAGGCATCACGTACTCTCTCCCGGCGCGAAAATAATACGGCACCCGTTGGCACGCAAGTACTTTTTTGCCCAGGGCATATGAGGGAGAAAAAATTTGGACTTTTCGGAAATTGGCATGATTTTGCGTGCCACTTATCTGTCTCATCGATACCCCACTCGCATTTCAGGGACGATCCCAATCACGACATGCTCAGCACACATAACGGCAACCGTTAGAATGCGACCGCGAGCACGCGTAGCCTGAACTCTATCACACCGAGATAGCCCCCGTACTCGATAGCCCATCACATCA
>JAOAEV010000045.1 GCA_026416585.1 Chlorobiota bacterium
CAACAGCCGCCGCCACTGGAGCCACGCTGCCCCCTGCCAGCCGATATTATTCTCGGTGCGATAAAGTCCCTCGACCCCAAGTCGGCTCCCTGTACCCGCCAGGTTGAATTCCTCCACCTTTGCTCCCAGCGAGGCTATTCCACCGCCAGAACCGAAAAGGAGTGCTCCCGTTGTGGACCAGAAATCTTGCGTAAGGACGGTTACCTCGACTGCATCTGGACCGACAGTGTCCACAATCATTTCCACTCGGGAAAATAATCCTCTGCGCCGCAAATTCCGCTCTGACTCATATAGCAGCACCGTATCCAGCTGATCACCGACACGAAAGAGCAGCTCATCGGTGACAAGCCACGAGCGAGTGGTAGTGTGCAGGGCATTGACTACTGGAGCCGCAAAGAACCACTCCCCCGCCGTCGAATCGAAGACGTCCCGCTGGTCAAGCCAGATCGCCCGAATGGTCGTCTGGGCAGAAGCATTGCCCACAAGGAGAAAAAAAACTGCGGTGCTCGCACCGAGCAACCGCAGCAATCGTCGGACGCTATACACGCTCACACAGCCGCTGTCTCGTTTTGGCAACACCAGCGTTCATAGATACCGTCGAGCAGCAGATTGATGGCGTCAGCAGCTTCACGGGCAGCATCGAGAGCGACACGCTGCTGCTCTTGAGTGCGGCAGATCCGTACGAGTGCATCGCGTGTAACCTGGCGATGGATAACGTCGGCGTGCTCGTGCACTTGGAAGAAAATCAGCGCATCCTCGGTGTCGAGATCGTAGAATTTTTTGAGTCCCTCGATTTTCGTTGTCGCAACTTCGGGTATCTGCGATTCATACGCATAGAGTGCCGCCAATCCTACAGCGGGATTTGGGTCAAACGCCAATTCTCGCAGAATCTCGACGGATTTACGTGTATGCGGCAAATACTGACGATTTGCCAACTCCTGGCGTGAAATTCCGAGCGCATCGCCGAACCGACGCCATAGCTCCGGGTGATTATTTTCCCCGTGTTCTTCTTCCATCAGATTTTCCAGTAGCATTTGGCGCACGTCCATGTCATCGGCGCAGCGGGCATGCGTTGCACTGACGAAGGTCGGGAAATGATACACCTGGTGGTAGTACTCCAGCGCATACTGGCGGAGCTGCTCGAGTGTCAACTCACCGCGATTCCACATCTGGTAGAACGGATGCTGGAGCATGTGTCGCTCAGCAATAATCGCATCGAGTGCATCGAGAAATTCTTTATCGGTCATTGGTGCTCGTCACAAATGTGGGGGGTTCCATTACACAAGGTACCGCGAAACTACGAAACAAAGTATTTTCGTGATATACGCCATGTCGAACTTGATACAAATTGTACTATGCCGACCGAGCACCTATTACCGGAACTCGAGGTTGAAACTATCGTCGGCTCGCCCGCCAAGTGCATCCTGTACAACGACGACTGGCATACGTTCGACGAAGTCATTGTGCAACTGGTCAAGGCGACCGGCTGCAGTATCGAGGAAGCCGAACACCTCACCTGGGAAGTTCACACTCGTGGCAAAGCGACTGTCTTCGAGGGAGCGCTCAGTGATTGCCTGCGTGTGAGCAGCATTTTGGAAGAAATCGCTCTGAACACGAGTATCGAGATGTAAGACCAGCTCAGCGGAAAATTGCTTGCCAGCGTTGCTTCCCATTCCAGACTGTTTCGAGGGGATCGGGGGTGCGGTGGTATCGTGCCAGCTCCGATAGTCGCTCCACAAACGCAGCACGATGGTCCTGCTCGACCAACCCTGAATGACACACCGGCGCCATCGAGAGAAGCTCCGCAGCGGCATGAAATTGCTGCTGCGCCGCTAAGACACCAGCAAGGACAAAGAGGCGGAGTCCTTCGCGATGTTGGTCAGGACTGGTAAATGCCAGCAGCTTCTCGGCACCGAGCAAATCATCGGTTGCCAACGCGCACTGTGCACAGCGAATCGTCGCTAGCTCACGCTGCGCCTCTGATAGCTGATGCGAGATTCGGACTGCATCGAGCAACTGACGTGCTCGGTGGAGATTGCCACGTGCGAATTCTGCCAACCCCAAATGATAACGATGCCACACGCTTTCAGGATCGGCCGCCAGTTCCGCTTCAAGCAGTGCAACATTGCGCGCGATTTTCTCTGGGTTGAGCTCGCGGTATCCCTCATGCACGATCCGAATGCTTGATGGTACGATCTCGAAGCCAGCAGCGAGAATACTCGGAGCAATTTGTTCGTGAACTTTTCCTTCGAAACAGATATCGGGACTGCGCCGAAAGATCCGCGTATATCGGTGTTCATGATAAGCTCCGCCACTCCCGAGCACGCTGGCGATACTGACCTCAATACCACCAATGTGCGGGTGTGTCAGCAGATGACGCTCTGCAGAGAGAGAGGGAATATCGAGTGCTTCGTCGCTGTCGAGCACGAGCACCCAGTTGGTGCGGAGGTATCTAAGTGCATGGTTACGCGCAGCAGAGAAATCATCTGTCCAGCGATGGAAGTACACTTCAGCACCCAGCCGGGTAGCAATAGTGGCTGTTGCATCCGTCGAGCCAGTATCAACAACGACTATCTGTGCTGCGATGGGGCGAACTGAGCAGAGTGCTTTGCCAATAGTGGCGCTGCTATTGCGGGCAATTATCGCCACACCGATTGTCGGGAAGCTACGGTCCATGCACGCATGAAGAAAGTCTTACCTGTTGCCGCGCGTGGCGGCAAATCACACTTTCGAACGTGCAAAGACCGTGCCGGCTGTGGGAATTATGAGTTCAGTTCTACCTGGACGCGGTGCTGGCGGCGGATCGCACGATTCTCTGCCATCCGTCGTTCAACCGACGGCTTGGTGTAATACGTGCGTCGCCGATATTCGCGGAGGATACCGCTGCGCTCGAACTTTTTCTTGAAGCGGCGCAGCGCACGGTCTATAGATTCGTTCGGTTGGATCGTCACTCCGATCACGCAACACACTCTCGATGGTGGAACACTACGCTTTGACGTTTTCGACCAGGCGTTTTTCCTTGTTTTTTTCGAAAAGTACCACCAGCAACGACATGCCGTTGGTAGCGACTTCTTTCGACCGCACAAGTCCGTAATCGTCCAACATTGGATGGTAGATGACGTCGCCGACGGTGTACTGAGTATGGGGATCGTACACCCGTGAATTTTCGCGCTCAATTTTGATGCTGCCGGTGATGCGCTGCTGTTCGTGTTCGAGTGCGTCGAGATTGACCAGTTGCGCATGTCGGCTGACAGTGCAGCGTGCCCACTGCATACGTCCCTGCTCGGTTTCCATCACCTCGCCGATGAGTTCATGCCGCGTTTCCTTCATCAAAAACGGCGAGTAAATAGTGATGTACTTCCGCGCACGGCGACGACGTTTTTTAACCTCGGCTTCAGCCATCGGAATACTTCCGCGTTGGAACAAACCTTTGCTGGCAAGGTGCAAAGATACGACGCTCACGACAGAATGCGCAGGAACCGACAGAGGAATGCCCCTATGCAGTTGTTTCGACGACGTCGCTCCGCCAGCGAAAGCGGTAGCCAACACCTTTGACTGTTTCAATACACGGGGCGTAACGTCCAAGCTTGTCACGGATTTTCGAGACATGGACGTCCACGGTACGATCGACAACATACACGCTCTCTCCCCAGATACGATTAAGCAGTTGATCGCGCGTAAACACTTTGTCCGGATTGGCTGCTAAGAATGCCAGCAGCTCAAATTCTTTCTTCGGGAAGAACGTCTCGACTCCATCTATCCAGACCGTGTAATTCTGGCGGTGAATTTCGAGCGCACCGATACGGAGCACCTCAGGAGCAACGACACGTTCCACGCGCGATTGCTCGCTGGTGCGTCGCAGTAGCGATTTAACCCGAGCAATAAGGACACGCGGAGAAATTGGCTTGAGCACGTAATCATCAGCACCGAGTTCGAGCCCGACGATCTGGTCCACTTCGCCCGTCCTCGCTGTGAGGAGCATGACGGGAATTTTCGCTGTCTCGGGGTGGGCATGCAGTCTCTTGCACAGTTCTAGTCCGTCAATACCGGGCATCATAATGTCAAGAATGATCAAATCGGGCTGTTGCTGTGCGGCTTTCTCGAGCACGCCGGCGCTGTCGGTCAACCCAACCGTCTTGTAGCCCTCGCGTTCGAGGTTGTAGGTGATCAAGTCAACGATATCTGGCTCGTCGTCAACGACGAAAATCGTTTTGCGGGTACCTACGGTCATGGGCACTCGAACTGCGGACAGATTCGACATATTCCACCTGCGAAATTAGATGCACCGCCATTCCAACCAATGTAATGATTCGGTAAAAAACCCGTCTCGAGCACACGTTCAGTGCGTTCACTGCGCATTCATATCCCAGACGCAATTTTGCATCATAAGCCAGTACATTTTTCTCCGCTTTTTCTGACGATGAAATCCGCAACAGCACGACTGTACGAACTCGATGCTGCAAAATTCATCGCCATGCTCCTGATGATGACAGGGCACGTACTGAGCGCTCTGGTTACCCCCGTGGAGCTCGACATTACACGCACACCCTGGTCAGTGTGGCATTGGTTCCGCGGTATCACAGCACCAGTGTTTCTGACAATTTCCGGTCTGCTGTTTGCACTGACGCTGCGCCGAACTGATCGTGGCACAGTCGAACCTCCCATTGTCCGACGTCGGGCACTTCGTGCACTGCAACTGATGGGGATCGGCTATTTGCTGGTATTCCCCGCACGCCGCATTTACGAGCTAGCATTCGTTGACGATAGCGTATGGCACACCTTTGTTCAGGTCAACATTCTACAACTAATCGCAATATCGTTGCTAATGCTGAGTGTCTGTGCATATGTATGTCGGACTCATCGAAGCTTTTCCCGTGCAATGATGGTGCTGACTGCTGGCACAGCACTCCTGACCCCGGTAGTGCATGGCATAGCCTGGTATGATCACATTCCAGCGGTATTGGCCGCGTATCTGAGCTACGATGGTGGATCGCTTTTCCCCATCTTTCCTTTCGCTGCATACATGTTTGCTGGAGCAGGGCTGGGCACTCTCCTTGCAGAATACAACGTGGAAAATCGCCGAGCTCTCCGGAGCGCAGCTCTTTTTATTGGCGCCGGATTGATCGGCCTCGGCGTTGCTGGAGCCGTTCTGTTTCCATCTGCCGATATTTATCGCTTCTCGCCGTTTGGCGTTGCGATTCGTCAGGGCACTGCATTGCTCTTTATCGTTGCAGTGTCAGCATTGTTACCTCTGCTGCGACCAATCCAATCACTGCTGGTGCTCTTCGGCAAACAAGCGCTTGTTGTGTATGTGTTGCACTTGATACTGCTCTACGGCACACCCTGGACCGATAGCATTGCACGATGGTATCCCAATACCCTCTCGTTGAACCAAGGGCTTGCAATGGCAGCAGTGATTATCGCGCTGACGCTCGGCAGCATCGTTGCATATGACAGGGTGAGGGTTTACCTGACGTCACCGACGGCATTACGGCTGGTTCGCATCGGTGTCGGTGTACTGCTTGGTTGGATGCTACTGGCGTAATTGCTATTTTCGACCAGTGGTGAACCACTGGTTTACGCCATGATCTATCGAGGCACTATCGTTGACATTCACGGGCGACGTCTGTTCGAGGGCGAGCTTGTTGTCGAAGCAGAACGGATCGCCAGAATTACGCGGATACACGATGGGGATGGCGGTCCGCCGTATCTCCTACCTGGGTTTGTGGACGCACACGTACACATCGAAAGCTCGATGCTGCCACCGGATGAATTCAGCCGATGGGCTGCTATCCACGGCACTATTGCAACGGTAAGCGATCCGCATGAAATCGCAAACGTTCTCGGCCGCCAAGGCGTCGAGTGGATGCTCACGCGAGCACAGATGGCTGCCTTCCCGATTGTGTTGGGAGCGCCCTCGTGTGTGCCGGCAACAGTGTTCGAAACCGCCGGTAGCAGACTCGATGCACCCGATGTCGCAGCGCTGCTCGCGCTGGAACGCATTGGGTATCTATCGGAGGTGATGAACTACCCAGGCGTATTGGCAGCCGACCCTGACTTGATGGCAAAAATTGCCGCCGCTCACGCTGTAGGTAAACCAGTTGATGGTCATGCTCCGGGCGTGCGTGGCGAACAGGCACGCGCATACGCTGCTGCTGGAATCTCGACCGATCACGAATGTTTTACGCTCGAAGAAGCCCTTGATAAAATTGCTGCCGGCATGTTCATTCTCATCCGCGAAGGATCAGCTGCACGCAATTTTTCAGCACTCCATCCTTTGCTCGCTCAGTATCCAGACCGTGTCATGTTCTGCACCGACGACCTGCATCCCGATGCTCTCATGAGCGGGCACATCAATCGGATTGTCGCGCGTGCAGTGCAAGCCGGGTACGATCTTTTCGACGTGCTTCGAGCCGCCTCACTGACTCCTGCACAACACTATAACATCCCGATTGGTCTGCTTCGACACGGTGACCGGGCCGACTTTATCGTCGTTGAATCGCTCGAGACCATGGAGGTCACGGAAACGTTCATTGCTGGGCGCTGCATCGTGCGAAATGGGGCACCACAAGTACATCGCATACCCCCAGACAGCCCGAATAGGTGGGCAGCGCTGCCTGTATCTGCCGACACATTTCGCATTCCGGCGCAGAGTCAGCGCATTCGCGTCATTGGCGCCCGCGACGGGCAATTAGTGACTGACCATCTCATCGTTGAGGCTCCTATCCAAGACGGACACTACCACCCGGACCCAGAGAATGATGTGCTGTTGATAGCTATCATCAATCGCTACGCTCCCACCCCACCGGCTGTGGGATTTGTCAAGGGATTTGGGCTGCAGCGGGGAGCAATTGCCTCCAGCGTAGCGCACGATTCACACAACATCGTTGCTATTGGTGCTACTCCAGAGGCGCTTGCCGCAGCAATCAATACTGTCATTGAGTATTGCGGCGGTATCTCGGTTTGCGATGGTACCCACTGCTGGGTACTTCCGCTGCCTATCGCGGGGCTGATGAGTATTGATGACGGTCCACGTGTTGCCGAACGCTATGCCGATCTCGATCGCCGCACCAAAGAACTCGGCTCACAGCTTCGCGCACCATTGATGGCACTGTCGTTTATGGCGCTGCTCGTTATTCCCTCGCTCAAGCTTAGCGACCGTGGATTGTTCGATGGAGAGCGTTTCGAACTAGTGCCGCTGGAGGTTCCCGATTAAGCATCTCTCGCTTGTGAACTGATGCGGTGACGCGACCGCAGCTCAATAGTTGATTTGAAGCTGGAGCCACACCGCATCAGTCCGTTGCCGCCCATTGCCAGGGGTTGTTTGCGTTCGGCGGTCCGTGTGCATGTATTCAGCAGTAAGCTCGAGCGTGTTTGAAATATGCCACTCCACTCCTGCTTCCGCTTGCACGAGATCAGTCATCGGAGCATCGACAAGAGATTTGACACCGCCATGAAGCGTTTGCCAGCGCACAAAGGGCATCACAACATACCCTCCGAGCTGTGCACGGCTGTACACTGTCACAAATCCGCCTTCGATTCGACCGCTACGGATGTATCCACCGCCACCGTTCGAGGGTGGAACGTAACGCGGCGTGTGTCCCCACGCATATTCTGCCAGCACTCCCACCGGTGCGGGCGAAATCGCCAATGTTACGGCATAGCGTTCATCCCGATAATCAGCAGCAGTTTGCTGTACCGACGTTGATGTTTGTTGAACAAAACGTCCGATGTACGCTTGCACGGCTGGCTCGACAATTGCGCTACCGATTTCGAATGGATATGTCGCTCGCGCATTCCAATACAGCGTTCGGTTGAGTTCCGGGCGGTTGATACCCTGTCCGTTGTACACTCCAAGGCTGATGCACCCATAATCGCCGGACCCTTTCAGACCATTGCGCAGCAGCTGGCGGTAGAGTGCTCGTGCGGCTGGCGGAGCCCACATGAAGAACACACCGATATCCCGTTCACCCGGCACCGACGCGGTATTGAGCACCTCCGCACGCTCGATTGGTAAGCGCAGTGAACTCGACTGCATGTTTTCGTAGCCGAATGGAATTTTACTCTGCCCTACCCGCACTCGGAGGCTCTGCACAGAATCAAGAAACACGTCGAAGTAGGCATCGCGCAGCTGCATAACGTTGAGCGATGAACTGAACGATGCAGCAAAATCTGGCTGTATGTAGATGAACACGTTATCGCTGACAAATCCAGAAAGAATCAAACGCCCCCGTCGAATGGACAAACCACCACTGGACCAGATTGCTCCCGCTGCCGACAGATCGTGAAGCTGCGCATACCGCAACTGCGTGTAGCCACGGAGAGAGAATCGTTCGTACCATGGTGAATCTGCCTGTGCATACCCAATAGCAACAATGACAGCCAGTACAAAACCCGCAGCCGTAGATTTCATTTAGCCGAGTCAGAAAAAACCAACACACACGCTACAAAGCTACCTGGTGCTACCCAATCCGCTGTGTTACCATTCGATAACATGCCTATCGTTACTACTCTGGTAGAGGCGTTTCCACGACAATGGTAACTGTTCGGCAGTAGTAGCGCCCTTCAGGCGTCGCATTGTCGAAAAGCAGTCGCGATGCACCCAGACCGCGCGACTCCTCGATACGAGCAAGGGGGATACTCCGCTCAATGAACGAGCGTACATAATCGGCACGTGCTTGCGACAGTTCCAGGTTGTATGATGCCTCGCCAAGGCGATCGGTTGTACCAGTGATGCGAATGCGCGATGTCGGCTTGACAGCATCGGCAAGAAATTGCCTTACCAACTGGCGATTGGTCGGTGTTAAGTCAGCACGATCGAAGTCAAAAACAACCAGACTGAGTCGGCTTCGCTCGAATTTGCTCTGCGTTCGCTCAACAGGTACGGCACAACGCGTAGTAATACGGGCACCACGCGTCGTGAGCATCTCAAACTCACACTCGATAGAATCATGAGCGACACGTCGGCTTGCCACCGCAAGTAGTGCAGCACTATCGAGATTGAGTACCAGCAATGATGGCGGAGCTCCACTATCACGCCGATCTCCGACCAAGACCCCATCGTAGCGCGCGCGAAGCTCCCACCGCTCAACATCGGTCGGTGCATTCGCAAGTGCAACAACAATACGCCGTCGCTCGACGATGTACTCGCTGAACCGCTCGTGAACAATCGGTGCAAATAACGACAGCGAATTACCGAACAGTTCGGCACGCCGATTCTCAACTAACCCTTCTGGATATGCCGGATTTGATGGGATACTC
>JAOAEV010000070.1 GCA_026416585.1 Chlorobiota bacterium
TCTCGTCGGAGGAAAACAAAGACGTTCCGCCACCGACCGAGGACCGTATCCGTGCTCTTCTTGATTCGATCGCTTCTGTTGCCCATCCACCATACCAGGAGGTTGCAGTACCACAGACACTGCTTGAGTCGCCTCCAAAACCAGGCACAATTCGCAGTGAAAAGACTCTCCCCCGCAGTGGAATACGCCTGTGGACCCTTTCCAACGGTATTCGCGTGGTGCTTAAGCCAACAACCAACAGCGACGATGAATTCCACATTCGCCTATTCCGTTCAGGCGGCCATTCTCTTGCCAGCGATGCCGATTTTCCCTCGGCATACTTTGCAGCGGAGATTGCTGCAGAATGTGGCGTTGGGCGTTTCTCATCCCTGGAAATCGAGCGCTTCTTGAAGGGGAAGATTGTAAAAGTCAGTCCTTTCATCCGCGAAATGCTCGAGGGCATAGAAGGGAGCGCATCGTGGAAGGATGCAAAGACGCTTTTCGAGTTGCTGTACCTTCATGTAACCGCTCCCCGTTTCGACAGCAGCTGTTTTGCCAGCTTTCTAGCAAAGAACACAGCTTATTACGAAAATTTGAGCCGTCTTCCCGATCTACGATTCTACGATACGCTCGAGTGGGCAGCAGTTAGCTACCACCCGCGGCGTCAACCCATAGGAACTGCCTTGCTCAATGCCATCAGGCTCGACCGCGCAGCAGCATTCTACCGTGCTCGATTCCAGGACATGGCAGGTGCAACAGTAATCATCGTCGGACGATTTGATCCCGACTCCCTTCGCCCATTGGTCGAGCGCTATCTGGCAAGCTTACCTGCCCGCCGCATCACCCATCGCTGGCGCGACCGTGGCATCCGCTTTATCCGTGACACCGCTTGGCGATATATCTACGCTGGCATCGAGCCAAAAAGTTATGTCAATCTGCGATTATTCGGCACTACGGTGCGTCCGACGCTGCGCGAGGAAATCGCTGCTCAGCTCCTAAAGTACATGCTCGATCGTCGCATAATGGAGATTGTGCGAGAAGAGAAGGGCGCCAGCTACTCCCCTGGAGCAAGCGTTAGGATTCTCCGTCGTCCTGAGCTGCAGCCGATTGTGAACATGTTCGCTTCGTGTGCACCGGATAGTGTGCAGGAGGTTCTGAAAACGTTCTGGAGCATTGCTGACACATTGGGTACCGCACCGCCGGACACAGCGCGCCTGGCACAAGGAAAGGTAATTCTCCTCCGCGAGCATGAGCGCGCACTCCAGGCTGACCGGCAAATCCTCGGTAAGCTCACGGAGGCGTACTGGTATGGTGATGATCCCGAGCAGTGGCTGCTGGCGTATCCAGCTGTGGTGCGGTCGGTGAGTGCCTCGGAAGTCCGCGATCTTGCTCGCCGATACCTTTCGCGTTCGCGCTGGCTTGCCTGCGTGCTTATGCCAGTATCTCTTCCGCCACAGGCAACCGGACACGGTAAATAATTCGATGCGGACGGCATCCAGTAGCGTGTGTTAAGCGAGAACAACGGTTCGTAAGTTTGCGCTTTGTGTGCAGGGCACTCCCCTGGACGCGGGAGCTGCACAGGGATGTTCATTCACTTGTGAGTTTGTTCATGGCACCAAACGACAAAATCGCGGTTACGCTTATCCCGGGCGATGGCATAGGTCCAGAGTGTATCGAGAGTGCACGCCGCATTATTGACGCTGCTGGAGCTGGCATTGAATGGGAAGTCTGCGAAGCGGGTGAGAGCGTGTTCAAAAAGGGCATTCCTTCGGGAGTCCCCAAAGAAACAATTGACTCCATCCACCGCACGCGGTGCGTGTTCAAAGGTCCACTGGGAACACCGGTCGGTTATGGCGAAAAGTCGGCGAACGTCACGCTCCGCAAGCTATTTGAAACGTTTGCGAATGTTCGTCCCGTCCGCGAAATGCCCGGTGTGCCGACTCCTTATAGCGGCCGCGGCATTGACTTGGTGGTGGTCCGTGAAAACGTCGAGGACCTCTACGCCGGCATCGAGCACATGCAAACGCCTGGCGTTGCGCAGTGTCTCAAGCTCATCAGCCGCAAAGGAAGCGAGAAAGTCATTCGCTTGGCGTTCGAGCTTGCTCGTGCGGAAGGACGCCGAAGCGTTGCCTGTGCCACCAAATCCAACATCATGAAGCTGACCGAAGGAACATTCAAGCGTACCTTCGAACGGGTTGCCCAAGAGTATCCCGATATCCAAGCATGGCACGTCATCGTGGACAATTGCGCACACCAGCTTGTCAAAAAGCCTGAGCAGTTTGACGTTATCGTTACCACAAACATGAATGGGGACATTCTGTCGGACTTGACCAGTGCGCTCATCGGTGGATTAGGCTTTGCACCCAGTGCCAATTTGGGCAACGAAGTTGCGATCTTCGAAGCCGTTCATGGCACCGCACCGAAGTATGCCGGCAAGAATGTTATTAACCCCACGGCGGTTATCATGAGTGGGATTTTGATGCTGCGCTACTTAGGCAAGTTCGAGGCAGCAACGCTTGTGGAAAATGCGCTCCTGGTCACCCTTGAGGAAGGAAAGTACCGCACTGGGGACGTTGTCGGCTATGATAGCGGTCTTGCTGCCACCACAACTCAGTACACTGATGCGATCATTGCCAATCTCGGGAAAGTACCACAGCACACCCCGGTGCGGCAATACAAGCCACTTTCGATTCCTCGGTTGCCTTCCGACCCGGTAATGGTGCGTCCCTCATCGCGGCGAGTAGTGGGCGTGGACATTTTCATCGAAAGTCCCCTGTTGCCTGCCGAGCTTGGACCATCGCTTGAGCAGCTTACCGAGGGAACGGCACTCAAGCTCAAGATGGTCTCCAATCGCGGCACACAAGTCTATCCCGACAAGGGCACCATCATTGACTGCGTGGACCACTATCGCTGTCGCTTTATTGCCCGCGATCCCGCTGCGGACTTGCGCGATGAAGACCTCTACCAGCTCATTGAGCGAGTGGCAACGGCTCACCGCTGGGTGCACATCGAAAAGCTCCAGGAATTCGACGGCGAACCTGGCTTTACCAAAGCCCAAGGCGAAGACTAAGCTACATCGCCGGTTTATCGCAACATCGCCGAAATAACGCACGAGCGCGGAGACCAGATGCTCCGCGCTCGTGGTTTTTTCGCCCAGTTTAGGGTTGATAGTCGCGTTACTTGTCGTCCACAACGGTAAACTCGGCGTCTTCGACGCCCGGTGTGCTGGATGCTCCGCCGTCGCTTCCGCGAGCACCGCTTGTCGTAGATGAGGCACTGGTCGCCTGATACATCGCCGCGCTGGCGTCGTTCCACGCCTTTGTCAGCGCGTCCATTGCGGGACGAATATCGCTCGGGTTGTTCTTGATTGCATCGCTGAGACGTTCTTTCGCCTGCTCAAGACGGGTGCGATGTTCCGCCGGAATCTTATCGCCAAACTCCCGAAGTTGCTTTTCGGTTTGATAGACAAGCTGATCGGCTTGGTTGCGCAGCTCGACTTCCTCCCGCCGTTTCTTGTCCTCTGCCGCGTGTTCTTGCGCTTCTCGTTTCATGCGTTCGATTTCTTCCCTGCTCAAGCCTGACGATGCAGTGATGCGAATGTCCTGCTGCTTTCCAGTTGCTTTGTCGCGAGCAGTAACTGTGAGGATGCCGTTCGCATCAATGTCGAAGGTCACCTCGATTTGCGGCACACCGCGCGGCGCAGGAGGAATACCGTCGAGATGGAACCGCCCAAGCGAGCGGTTGTCGCGTGCCATCGGGCGTTCGCCCTGGAGCACGTGAATTTCCACTGAGGTTTGGTTGTCCGTTGCTGTGGAGAAGATTTCCGTCTTCCGCGTTGGGATGGTGGTATTCGCCGGAATCATCGGCGTCATCACTCCACCGAGCGTTTCGATCCCGAGTGTCAGCGGAGTGACATCGAGCAGGAGCACATCGGTCACTTCACCAGCAAGGACTGCTCCTTGAATTGCTGCACCGACGGCAACGACTTCGTCCGGATTGACGCTCTTCGATGGCTCTTTGCCGAAGAAATTCCGCACCAGCTCTTGAATACGCGGAATGCGGGTAGAACCACCGACGAGAATGACTTCGTCGATCTTGTCCGGCGTCAATTTAGCCGCTTGGAGCGCTTGCTCGCATGGCTTAAGCGTTCGCTCAAACAAATCGTTGCATAGCTGCTCGAATTTTGCCCGCGTGATGGTCATTTGCAGGTGCTTTGGACCATC
>JAOAEV010000035.1 GCA_026416585.1 Chlorobiota bacterium
AGCCCATCCCGTCGCACTTGGCGAGGGGAAAATGGATTCTGTCATGGCGGACAAAGTCACCAACGATGCGACGGCAACCATCCGCGCAATTGCGCAGGTGCGCCAGCGTAACGTCCGCTGGGCGGAAGATGCTGTCCGTCGTAGTCTGTCGCTCACCGATCGCGAAGCGCTCGATAGCGGCGTGGTTGACCTGGTTGTACCCACCGAGACCGACCTCCTCCGCGAACTTGACGGACGTACCATGCGCGTGGGAACCGAACAACGCATACTCCATCTCGACTCCCCGCGCATCGAACGTGTCGAGATGAATTGGTTGGAAAAATTCTTTCACATTATCACAGACCCGAACATCGCGTTGCTGCTTCTATCGCTTGGATTTTTCGCCATCGTCATCGAGTTTTACACACCCGGCACGTTCGGTCCAGCGATTGCAGGCGCAATTCTGCTTATCCTCGGGTTTATGGCAACAGGAAGTCTGCCGCTTAATTGGGCAGGTGTGCTTCTGTTGCTGCTCGCAGCGATCTTGCTGGTCGTCGAGCTGTACACACCAACGGTAGGTGTTTTTGCTATTGGATCGGCGCTCGCATTTGTTCTCGGCGCACTCATTCTGTTTACGCCAACCGCTCCGACATCGCCGTCGTTGCCACAGGTCAGCGTCAACAGCGGACTTATTGCCGCCCTGGCTGCACTTGTTTTGATCATCGGCATTCTGCTTGCACGCGTTGCTGTTCGTACACAGCGGAGTCGCCCGCACAGTGGTGTCGAGCTGTTGCTCGGTCAATCCGGAATAGCAAAAACTGATTTGTCGCCAATTGGAACGGTGCTGGTCAACAGCGAAGAATGGAGCGCCGAAAATGTCGGAGCAGATATCGTCGCACGTGGTGATCACGTCGAGGTCGTTGGGATTCGGGGAACGGTGCTTCAGGTTCACAAGTCCACCGCTATTTCCCCACCCGCAGACGGTTGATTGCTGCTTGCCTGCCGCACTGTATTTTTGCCTTGTGTGTTGGCGTCTTGTCGCCTTCGCGATAGACGAGGATAGGTACGGGATGTCATACAGTCATGGGTTCACCAATGGAGGTTTTGCCAATGGATTTCGTGATGCTCATCGTTGTGGCCATCATTGCTCTGTGGCTGCTTTCCAAAGCGATCAAGATTGTGCCGGAATATCAACGCATCGTCGTACTCCGTCTGGGGAAAAGCATCGGCACGCGCGGTCCGGGATTTGTCTTGCTTATTCCCTTTATTGACAAAGCAATCTGGACCGACCTTCGGGAGATGGTCATCGACGTTCCGTCACAAACCTGCATCACCAAGGACAATGCACCAGTTGCGATAGACTTTCTCATCTACATGAAAATCATTGACCCGGAGATGAGCGTCATCCAGGTGCAGAGCTTCCGGCTCGCTGCACAAGGAATCGCCACGACAACGTTGCGAGCAGTCGTCGGCGATATCGTACTCGACGACGTTCTCTCCAAGCGCGAGCACATCAACGAAACGCTCCGTGTCAAGCTCGACGAAGTCACTGGGCGTTGGGGTGTCAAGGTAACTGCTGTCGAGATTCGCGAAATTTTGCCGCCGCGCGAAATCCAGGAAGCCATGAGCCGGCAAATGTCTGCCGAACGCGACCGCCGGGCATTGGTCACCGAAGCCACCGGCAAGCGCGAAGCAGCGATCACCGTTGCTGAAGGTGAGAAGCAGGCTTCAATTCTCAAAGCTGAAGGCGCACGGCAGGCAACAATTCTCCAAGCCGAAGGCGAGCGCCAAGCGACCATTCTCAAAGCCGAAGGATACGCACTTGCTCTGGAGAAAGTCTTTCAGATTGCGCGCACTCTCGACAGTAAGACAATGAGTCTGCAGTATCTCGAAACACTCAAGAGCATGGGAGCCAGTCCCGCGACGAAGTTCATCTTTCCAATGGAACTGCTCAACTTAGTCAAACCCTTCATTGGACATACAGACAAAGCAAGCGAGTAAATACACCCCCCAGCACACGGCTACTGTGTCGCGGAGGGACTCGGTTTCACCACGCTGTCACGCTGGTAGTCAGAGTCCCCTCTCATAGCCAACAGACGCTAACTGACGGCCTCCGATGTTTGGCAGGAGGACTTTTCCCGTCGCCCTGAATTCGGGGTTCAGGGTCTCATCACGTCCACCTTACTGCTCGTAGTTTTGCGCAATTGATTGTTCACGGAAATGCATGGTCACTGTCCCTGTACGAACGGTCGCAATCGTCACACTCGGTTGCAGCAAAAACACCGTTGATTCAGAAGTACTTGCCGGCACACTTGCCACAGCAGGACTGACACTGGCACCCGAGCCTGATGGATCGGATGCGGTTGTTATCAATACGTGCGGCTTCATCGAAGCAGCAAAAGAGGAAAGCATCAACACGATCCTCGAAGCAATCGAGCTCAAACAGGCTGGTCGGACACGCTGTGTTGTCGTCGCTGGCTGTTTGGCGCAACGCTACGGTGACGAGTTGCGCCGCGAACTGCCGGAAGTGGATTTGATCGTCGGCACGGAGCAATACAGCGCGATTGCGCGATTCCTCTCACCGGACCTCAAGTACAATTTAGTCGGGGAACGAATCACATCCACTCCGTCGCACTACGCATACGTCAAAATCAGCGAGGGATGCGATCATCCGTGCTCGTTTTGTGCGATTCCGCTGATGCGCGGCGGTCATCGAAGCCGTCCGGTTGATGAAATCGAACGTGACGTTCGTGCGCGTGTCAGCACCGGCGCTCGAGAAATCATCTTGATCGGACAGGATACGACGTACTACGGTTACGACCTGCATCGGCGCCGCACGATCGGAGAATTGCTCCGCCGTCTACTCGATATCGATGGCGTCGAATGGTTACGATTGCTCTACACGTATCCCTCGCATTTCCCGCTGGAGGTGCTCGACGTCATGCGAGAGCGGTCGAATATGTGCGCATATCTGGACATGCCGCTGCAGCACTGCTCGACCGATGTGCTCCGCTCAATGCGGCGAGGCATCACACGCCGCGCGATCGAGGAATTGCTGGCGACAATTCGACAGCGCGTACCGACTGTCGCGCTTCGAACAACGTTCATCGTTGGTTACCCTGCTGAAACCGATCGCCATTTTGAAGAACTGTGCCAATTCGTCGAAGAGCAGCGATTCGACCGCATGGGTGTGTTCACGTACTCCCACGAAGAAGGCACCTACGCAGAAATCCTCGGTGATCCAATTCCTGCAGAGGTCAAAGTGGAGCGCCAACGCATACTGATGGAGCTGCAGCGGGAAATCTCCTTCGAGCGCAACCAACAACTGATCGGCTCGACACTGCGGGCAATCGTTGACGAGCCGCTCGGCAATAATCAGTACCGTTGCCGCACCGAGGCCGATGCGCCGGAAGTGGACGGTGAAATTTTTGTTTCGTCCTCGCTCCCACTGAGTGCAGGCAACTTCATCAAGGCGACCGTGACGGACGCCAGTGATTATGACCTATTC
Organism: Chlorobiota bacterium; assembly: GCA_026416585.1. Classification (GTDB taxonomy): domain Bacteria; phylum Bacteroidota; class Ignavibacteria; order Kapaibacteriales; family NICIL-2; genus NICIL-2. The sequence continues at coordinate 3,488 of JAOAEV010000035.1, forward strand.
GGAACGCTTGCCGCGCTCCCTACCGTTGCTGAGCCAGCCTCATGCGCCATGCCATAAGCGTTCTCGTAGGAGTCATTGTCTGGAGTTCGGTCGCTCACTCATCGCCGACCGAACTGCGCATGACGACAATGTACGTGCGCAGCCAGCAGCCCGATTCTTGTCGGCTGGACGTGTACCTTGCTGTTCCGTACGCATGGCTTCAATTCACCCCTGGACAGCAGTCATTCATCGCCACATACCGCCTCCGAATCAATGTGAGCGATGCGGGAGGTCGCACAGTCGCAGAACGCACACTCGATCGCACCATCGAGGAAGCCGACCGCTCTATTGCTTCTGGTTCTACCGATGCCACCGACATCACCCAAACAGTTCTGCTATTGCCGCCGGGTACGTATCGCATTGAGGCTCGTCTAACCGACCAATTGTCGAACCGACAACAGAGCGCACAACAGACGGTCGTCATTCCCGACTATCGCCGCTCCCCTATCGGCATCAGTGGAATCTTGTTGGTCGAACGGATCGAGGAACGCGATCGGCGGTACGTTCTGACACCAATCATCGGAAACGACATTAGCTCCTACGAAAGCGGATTTTTTGTGTTTTACGAGGTGTATGCTCCTCCTCGTGGTGTGACGTTTGTTCGAGCACGCATTCTCGACAGCACGACGGCAGTGTTCAACAGCGGCTGGCAAACGCTCCGCACCGACAGCAGCGGACGCCTCCAGCACTTTGTACGCATGACGCCGCCGCTACGCCGTATGCCGCAAGGAAAGTACGCGATCCGCATCGAGGCGACCAGCGATACCAGCCGCAGCGCCGCAATGTCCGAGCACGTCATCGAGCTGCGCTATGGTGCATCCAGCACGGTATTCACCGACATCACCAAAGCAATCCGCCAGTTGCGCTATATCGCCACTCAGGCGGAGATTGATTCAATGCTTGCTTTGCCAACAGACAGCGAACGTCGTGCTGCGTTCGAGCAATTCTGGCAGCGCTACGATCCGACACCTGGGACGCTGCGCAACGAAGCATTCGAGGAATACTTTGCGCGTATCGAGTACGCAAATCGCAACTTCCGTTCGTATGCTGAAGGCTGGCTCACCGACATGGGAATGGTGTACATTGTGCTGGGGGAACCATCAAGCGTCGAGCGTCGCGTCAGCACCTTCGACAATCGCTCACTGGTGATCTGGACGTATGCGCGACTGAATCGCCGCTTCATTTTTGTCGACAACACCGGTTTCGGTGATTATCGTCTCTCGCCGTCCACACCCTTTTTCCCGAGCGAGAAGTACCGTTACAGCGGTTCGTAGTCGCTGCGTCCACTACCTCCACTTATCTGCCGCTATCCAAGAAGTTTTGGCAGGTGGTCTTGGATGCGTGGCATTGCGTACTGGGTTGCTTGTCGCGTGCAAAGTTAGGGCGGTGCTTGTCCCCGCATTCGGTAGCATTACAGCTCGCACACAAACACATGTCTGCTATCACGCTATTGCTCTTGGAACGATTCGCTGTATTTTGCCCTCCAGCATGGTCACGTTTGCTCCATTTACGCCTGTCCACGGCATTTGCCTTGCGGTGACGCTGGCGCTTGTCGGGTTACCGCTTGTCGTAGCGCGGTGGCAACGGACAGTTGCGCGGTGGATTATCACCACCCTGCTACTGTGGGCTGCAAGTGGAGTTGTTCTCCTGATCACTGAACGCGGCACAGCCCGCATAGTGGACGTTCTGCCTCTTCACTTGTGCGACCTGGTTCTTGTTATTGTCGCGATCGCATTTTTCACTCGAAGCCAGCTACTTTTCGAGCTGGGGTATTTCTACGGCATTGCCGGCAGTGTTCCTGCCCTTCTTACGCCCGATATTGCCGGCACAATGCCTCTGTGGCGAGTGGCATACTTTTTCGGCGCCCACGCGGCGGTTATCGCTGCAGTGCTCTATTTGCTTGTGGTCGAAAAGTTCCGTCCAGCTCCCCGAGCGGTATGGCGCGCAATGGCGGGGCTGGTGGTGTATGTGGTCGTCATTGGCACTTTCGATGCGCTCACCGGTGCCAACTACGGTTACTTGTGTCACAAGCCCTCGCAGCCTTCGCTCATGGACTACTTGGGTCCCTGGCCCTGGTACATCGGCGCGCTGGGGGGAATAGGGCTGGTGCTCTTTGCCTTGCTTGCTCATCTTGCAGCATCGCGCCAAGTTGAGCAGTAAATTTGT
>JAOAEV010000040.1 GCA_026416585.1 Chlorobiota bacterium
ACTGTGCGCTATCGCGTCGAGGCGTTCGACACCCTTGCGATTATCGGTGAGCCAGTGCTCTATCGCCATCGTCGAGAGGATTGGTTGCTCAGGTGCGACAGTACTCGCGGCGATACGATGTTCGTACAACAACGGTTGGCAACGTACTGGGCACGCGAGCATACCGATAGTGGCGATACCAGCTACCGCACGATGATCCCATGGGTTGGCAAATCAGTAGTGCTGGTGATAACCGGACGCGGACATCGCGTGCAGGTTATCAGTCCGCAGACAGATTCACTTGGACTGGTACCGGGCAGTATTGCTGGTCCAACGTTTTTCCCTCCATTGGATTCTGTGTGTACGCGCTGTGATCAGGGCGTGCAATGGCTTGCCGAACAGCACGACACACTTGTCGAATACGCATATCCACCTGCTCGTGTCGAACGACTCTACCTTGGAACAGTTGATTCGTGTACCGACCGAGGAAAACCGCTCCTGCTGACGATCGCTGAAACATCACGGGGACAGCACATCGTTCGCGCATCGGAATTTGTTGTACAGACAGCATTCTGGATCCTGGCGCATGGTGTTGTCGAGATTGATACGGCAGCGAGTATCCCACGACGGATTTCCTATGCGCAACGTGCGCGCATTGCAATCAAGCGCGGCACAACTGGCAAAACCAAAAACGGTGAACAACGAACGCATGCCAATATCAGTGCTATTGAGACAACACAACACTGATACTGCTTGACTACGTATTATGCTGCAGTGTTGAGTCGGTGGCCACAACTCTGCAATGGGAAAACAGTGCAACTTTTCCCGTTGGCGTGCGTTTGTAGCGCCTGTTACTGTCGAATTACTCGGATATGCATGACATGCGGCGACTGTTGCTTCTGACGATCCTTGCGCCGTTGACATTTGCGCAATCGGCTGGTGATGTGTCACCGGTGCTAACGCTCGATGAATGCATAGCTATTGCCTTACGTGACAATCCAACTCTCCAGCGCGAGCAGAAAAACGTTGAAATCGGGCAGAGTGCACTCACGCGAGCATTCGGTGCGTACCTCCCGAGTATCAATGCTACAGCGGGCTACTCACGGCAGCTCAACGTCGAGGGAGGACGTGCAGTCAATATTGGCGGTCAGGTGTTTGTGCTTGGTCCACCGGAGCCAAATTCATACTCGCTGAGTGCTGTCGCATCGTATAGCCTCTTCGATGGCTTCGCACGCGAAGCAACGTACAACCGCGCACGCAACGAACTGGCTGCTATGGGGATGTCCTATGAGCGCGTGCGTCAGCAAATCATTTTGCAAGTACACACGCAGTATCTCGACGTCCTTCGGGCGCTGCAGACAGTTCGGATCCGTCGTGATAATCTTGAACTGGGTCGGCAAGAGCTGGCACGCGTTCGAGCGCTCTACGATGCCGGACGCATTCCCATCACCAACGTCTATGCGCAAGAAGCCGACTTAGGCACACGAGAGCTGGATCTACTTTCGGCAGAAAACGCCTTAGCGCAAGCCAAGGCGGCGCTGCTTGCCACGATGGGGATGCCACCTGATCGCGAGATTGAAGTAGCTGAGTTGTCGGTACCAGCAACGATCGGCGATGGGGACATTGCTGCGTTTCGCAAAGAGATTGGCTCGCCAGCGGCTGTCATTGCTGCAGCTCTGGAGCGCCGAGGCGATTATCGTGCGATCCAGTCGCGAGTACGTGCTGCCGACGATGCTGTGGCTGTCGCTCAAGCAGCGTTCATGCCGCAACTGAGTTTGGCAAGCGGATGGTCA
>JAOAEV010000021.1 GCA_026416585.1 Chlorobiota bacterium
TGGCGCCAGCAAAATCCCGACAGTTGCTAAAAACGCAACACCACTGTAGAGTGCATAGCCAGCAGCAAACAGCTTTCCTGCAGTCGTGTGCATTATTGCAACTGGTCCCATGCCACCCAGAATCATAGCAGCTTCCAGTACTGCATCTACCCATCCGATTCCTTCGATGAAGTGGTAGCCAAGCACACCCATCGCCAGGGAAAGCACCAGAAAAACTGCTGCAATTGCGCCGTGTCCAAGCAACCGCTGCATGAACAGGCGCACTGGCAACAGCGGCTCGGAACGGTGCTCATAACGACCCAGTACCCATTTCATAGCGCTACCGAACAGGCTCCAATGCGATGCGTACTTGCATACCGTCGAGTTCAACTGCGGTACTGTGCTGGTGGATCGGTTGCAGTGTTAGCTCGACTGCAAGCGTTTCTTCCATAATGTACGTGCGCTGAGATTCAACGCTCTGTTGCAGCTCCGGCGGAACGTCGAGCCAAAGACGGATCCGATCAGTGACCTCCAAGCCGGAGGACTTGCGAATGTTCTGGATACGGTTGACCAGTTCACGTGCGATGCCTTCAGCGCGAAGCTCCGGTATAATTTCGGTATCGAGTGCGACGGTGAGGTTCCCTTCCGATGCAACGAGCCACCCTTCGATATCCTCACTGGTGATCTCAACGTCGTCAAGCGTGATGGTTGCTTCTATTCCATCGAGCGATAGGGCAAGCGAGCCGTGGATTTGCAGGTCGCGGATTTTGTCCGACGGTAATGCCCGAATTGCGGCTGCGACTGATTGAACGTCTTTGCCAAATCGTTTGCCGAGTGTACGGAAATTTGGTTTTGCACTACGATGAACAACGCTGCTGTCATCATCGAGAAACTCGATTGCTTTGATGTTGATTTCATCACAAATGAGATCGGCGACGTGCTCGATATCGCGTCGTTGCTCAAGCGAAACCGGTGGAATCATAATGCGGCGCAACGGCTGCCGGGTGCGGATCCGTGCTTTCTCCCGCAGCGACCTTGCCAGGTACACAATGCGTTGTGCTAATTCCATGCGGCGTTCGAGCGCTTTATCGTGCACCGATGGATCTCCTGGTTCCAGTTGTTCCATGTGTACCGACAATGGATCGCTATCGCGACGAAGCCGCTGGTAGAGATCTTCTGCCAAAAACGGTGCAATCGGTGCGATCAGCATACTTACGGTACGCAGCACTTCGTAGAGAGTCTGATAAGCAGCCCGTTTGTCCTGGTCACGTTCCCCTTTCCAGAATCGGCGACGATTGCGGCGGACATACCAGTTCGATACATCGCGGCGAACAAACTCTTGCACGAGCCGTGCTGCGCGTGTGATGTCATAACGATCCATTTCACGGCAATACTCCGTCCGTAGCGTGTGCAAAGCCGAGAGTATCCAGCGATCGATTTCGGGGCGCTCTGCAATCGGAACAGATGGTTCATCTGGCGAAAAGCCGTCCACATTGGCGTAGAGCGCAAAGAATGCATACGTGTTGGTCAGCGCGCGGAAAAAGTCCGCTAACACCGTTGCAGCGATGTCGCTTTCGTTGAAGCGAAGCGGCTTCCACGGGGGATTGCTTGCAACCATGTACCACCGCACTGCATCAGCACCGTAGCGCTCCATCATTGCGAATGGATCAACGGTGTTACCACGACTTTTGCTCATCTTCTGCCCGGTGCTGTCGAGCACGAGTTCGTTGACAACAACTGAGCGGAATGCCGGTTTGTCAAAAAGAGCGGTGGCAATGTTGTGGAGCGTGTAAAACCAGCCGCGGGTTTGGTCAATGCCTTCCGCGATGAAATCCGCAGGGAATGACCGCTCGAAGAGCTCACAGTTCTCGAATGGATAGTGGAACTGCGCAAAAGGCATTGCACCGCTGTCGTACCACACGTCAATCACATCTGGCACACGGCGATAGAGCTTGCCATTGCGCTCGAAGACGATATGATCGACGAAGGGACGATGCAGATCGAGTTGATCTACGACGGCTGCGACAGGGACGCGTCCGCCAGCCGGCTGTTCGATGAAACCGTCCATCAGCTCCGTAATCGAGCCAACGGCAAAGGCATCGCCGTCGTCGCTTGTCCAGATCGGTAATGGAGTACCCCAAAAGCGATCGCGCGAGAGTGCCCAATCTTTCACTTCGTCGAGCCAATTGCCAAAACGTCCACTGCCAATTTCTGGTGGTTGCCACTGGATACTGCGATTGAGGGTGATCATCCGGTCGCGGTATTCGGTTGAGCGAATAAACCATGACTCGCGGGCGTAGTACATGATTGGATTTCCAGTGCGCCAGCAGTGAGGGTACGAGTGTTCGTAGTCAAACGTTGCTTTGAGCACTTTGCCGGCAGCCTTCAACGCAGCGACGATGTCGCGATCGGCACCGTCTTCGACGCTGCCATCAGGGTAGGTGAATGTTTTGATGGCGCGGCCAGCGAACTGCCGTATCTCACTGGTAAAATGCCCGTTCGGTGTGACGGGAACAGGCATCGGGAGATTGAATCGCTGCATCATCTCAAAATCATCCTGCCCGAATGCTGGCGCGATATGAACAATCCCCGTCCCTTCGTCGGTCGTGACAAATTCACCTGGTAGAACGCACAGTGCATTCGGATGTACGTCGAGATCAAGGCGGACGTCGTCGAAAATTTGCTCATAGCGAGTGCCAACCAGTGCGATGCCGCGAAGCCGGGCCTGTTCGACGACTTCCCATTCTTTAGCGAGAATCTCTATCCTGTTGGCAGCAACAACGACAGTTTCTGCAGGTGCATCAGGGTTGCTCTTTGGACGGATTCCTGCGACGACGTACTCAATCTCGGGGTGCACAGCCAGCGCGACATTGGCAAATAGTGTCCATGGTGTAGTTGTCCACACAAGCAGCCAGGCTCCCACGAGTGCAGGGTGTGACGCATCAACAACGCGGACTTTTAGATATACGCTCGGATCCCGTACAGTACGGTAGCCGAGAGATAGCTCATGCGACGATAGCGGCGTTTCGATGGTCGGTGATTGTGGGACAACCTTGAACCCTTTCACAATAAGCCCACGATCGAAAAGCTGTTTGAGCGACCACCAAACGCTCTCGATGTAACTGTTCGAGCAGGTCATGTAGGCAGAGTCGAGATCTACCCAAAAACCCATACGGCGAGTCATGTAGCGCCAGCCACCTTCCATCGCGATGTGTCGTTCGACTAACTGCCGGCAGTAGCGGTTGAAGCGGTCAATGCCGTAGGCAATGATCGCTTCGCGTGTGAGTAATCCCAGTTCACGGCTGGCAGCGATTTCGACGGGCAGGCCATGAGTATCCCATCCGGCTTGACGGCGGACATAGTAACCGCGCATTGTTTTATAGCGGCACATGGCGTCTTTGACCGTGCGCGCCATCATGTGATGAATGCCCGGTGTGCCGTTGGCTGTTGGCGGACCTTCGTAAAAGTTGAACCACGGAGCGCCTTCCTCGAGACGCTGGCGAAGGGAACGCTCGAACGCACCGCAGGCATCCCAGAACTCGAGGATGCGCTCCTCCAGGTCCGGAAATGCAATCGGGTCAGGATACGATTGGAACATTGTTGCTGAGTCGGTTTCTTGTGCTTGCGGGGTGCAAATATCGGGAACGCTTATATCGTCTTGGTCATAGTGCTGCTGTAGCTTTGTACCCAGTGAACTTTTTCGACGCTCTTCTATGCACACCATTGACGGCTGTTTCCGCACAGATGTGCGTATTGCCATCGCAGTGTCGCGGTGGAATCAACTCGTTACCGATCGCTTATTGGCTGGCGCGCTCGATGAACTGAGACGACATGGCATTAGCGAGGATCAGTTGACGGTGGTATGGTGTCCAGGCAGTTTCGAATTACCACTGGTGGTAAAAACGCTTGCAGACAGTGGGCGATTTGATGCTATCGTCGCGCTCGGCTGTGTTGTGCGAGGTCAAACACCGCACTTCGAATACGTTGCTGCACAGACAGCGAGTGGTATTCTCCATGCGATGCTCGGCAGTGGTGTGCCGTGCAGTTTTGGTGTCCTCACCACTGATACACTCGAACAAGCGCTCGACCGTGCGGGCGGAAAAGCTGGCAACAAAGGTGCCGAAGCTGCTCTGGCAGCGCTCGAAACAGCAGATGTTGTTCGGCAGATCCGCTTAGCACAATGAGTATGCGTGCGTTGTTGAGTTGTTGGGTGTGGTCAGCATTTCTGCTGGCAGTGGGTACCGGATTTGCTCCGGCACAAAGTGCAGCGTCGCTCGGTATCGTTGAGTGGCGATCCTTGACCTCGCTCCTCGATGCTCGTGATGTGGTCGCCGACCGGCATGGTAATCTCTGGATTGCTACCAGCGGTGGAATCTACGTATGCGATCCGCAGAGTGGCAACATCCTCGCTGAATACCGGCCGGGGGAAGGACTGCTCGCATTGGAGTTTACAAGCATCGCTGTTTCGGACGGCGGCGACACTATCGTTGCTGGTGCTGCCGACGGGACAATTGAGGTTCTCACCAGCGATAATGGACCGTTGCGAAGTTTGACCGATATCCGTCGTGCTGTTGACCAATATCCGCGCCGAACAATCAATGGCCTTCTTATCCGCAATGGGCGAATCTATGCTGCTACCGACTTCGGCATTGTTGTCTATGATCTTCGGCAAGGCGTTCCGATCGAGACTGCAGATGTCATTGCCAACTTTGCCCCAAAGTCTCCGATAGCAGCAATAGCGTTTCGGGGTGACACATTACTGGTAGCGGGGGAAAATGGTGTTGCTGCCATCTGGTTAGGGAGAGCATCGCTACGTGACCGACGGTGGTGGCGAGTAATCCCACTGCGAAGCACTGCGCAGTGGAGTGGCAGTGCTGTAAGCATGACGTTTGATGCAGAGGGTCAACTTGTGGTGGCAACGCAGTCAGCTATCCTGGCGCAGCGGGAAGATTCGCTGGAGATGATCTGGCAGCGTCCGCCCACATGGAGTGATGCACTCGTTGGGCTCAGTCAGTTTGGCGGGCAAATTATTCTCTCGAGCGGTCGCGGTATCTATCGCCTTGACGGCACGATGCTGGGACCTACCCAGCCGTCGGTACTTCGCCGGCATCGGACAGTGATGCTGCCTGGCGGGGCTATCGTGGTTGGTTGTACTGCGTCGAATGGGATCACACTACTGCGTGATAGTACACTGGTTTCAGTTGCTCCGACTTCGATGCTGGCGAACACTGCATATGATCTTGCGGTGGATACCAGTGGCAATCTTTGGGTCGCAACAGCATCGGGTGGTCGTGGCGGTAGTGGTTTTGCATGTCGCATTGGCGGGCGATGGTACACATTTGCGCCGCAGTTGGATCCGCGTGTGCCAACGGTCAACTATTACCACGTTGGGGCAACGCCGAGCGGTGATGTATGGCTCAGTAGTTGGGGAGCTGGGATGCTTCGAGCCTGGGTAGTCGGTGGGGATTCGATTGCGCTTGAGTACTACAACGATCACAATTCACCTCTTGTGGGATTCCCTGGAAATGCATCGTACACCGTGCCGGGCAGTATCGTCGGAGACCGTTCTGGTACAGTCTGGATCGCGCATTGGGGCAATTGGATTCAATCATCGAGCCACATCATCGCACGAGATCCGAGCGGACGATTCTACGGCTTCACGTATCCGGGCAATCCACCGGGCGTTGGGTATTTGATGTACATTGCTCTTGATGCGGCAGGGACAAAATGGCTTGGTTCCTATCGCAGCGACGCTGACGGAAGTGGACTGGTATGGTTCAATGATAATGGCACGCTCGAGGACCCTCGCGATGATCGTTGGGGACGATTGACCGCACAAGGAACAGCGCTCCCATCAAACACAATAACCGCCTTAGCTCTCGATCGTACGGGAATGCTCTGGGTAGGAACGAGCGCTGGCGTCGCGACGATTGTCAATCCGATAACGGTGCTTAGCGGTGGAACGCCGTTTGTCCGAACTGTTCGGGAATTGCGAGGTGTAGCTATCAACGCAATTGCCGTTGATGCGCTCGACAACAAATGGATCGCTACTTCGAATGGTATTTGGATCATCGCCGATGATGGCATTACCGTGTTGGGGACAATTACGCAGGCTCAGTATCCAGTGTTGCTCTCGAACGATGTGCGTGCGCTTGCGCCAGATCTCAATCGTGGTATCATGTACATCGGTACCGAGCGTGGTATCAATGCTGTGCAGACCATTGCTGTACAGCCACTGACGGACTATCGCTTGCATGTGTATCCTCAGCCATTCAATCCCGATCGTCAGGTGCTCACCGTCGAGGGGCTGGCTGCCGATACCGAGTTACGTATTTCAACGATTAGTGGCATGACGGTGCGGACTATTCGCACGCGCAGCCGTGTTACGTTGTGGGACGGTCGTGATGACAGCGGAGTAGTGGTGCCCAGTGGCGTGTATCTTCTTCATGCTGTCTCGGAGCAGGCAGGAGGGAATGCTGTGACGAAAGTTGCTGTTGTGCGCTCGCGGGAATGAATGACAGTCGTGCTACGGTGAGGAGAGCAGTTCTTCTGCTACTTCTGCGACGGTTGTTAGGTACGCAACGCGACTGTCGTCGCTGATCGAACGTCGACGACGTGCGACAAACTGCGTAGTTCCATTCGATGCAATGCGGTAGAGCCGCAGTTCCAAGAGTGCGCCATCTGTGGTGCGCTCCAGCGTGCCACTGACGATTGCATTGACCCCGAAGTATGCCAGTGCTGCAATTTCCTCCTTCGACGGTGGCATAGCGGGCTCCGGTTCGTAGAGCTTGAAGAATGCGTACATACTGTCGCGTGTGTCGAGGTCGAGCACCACATAATGGCGCGAACGCTGTCCTCCTGTTATAGCGGCAAGCACGCCGCTATAACAGGTCGCGATTGCATCCTCGAATAGTTCCCACAGAGGAAGCGATGGATTATCTTGTAGCTCCATGCTGGTGACAGCGACCAGTGTGGCTGGGCGTACCGCTGTACTATCGAGACGGGAATACAGTGTACTATCGCCAGTTGCCACGCATACGGCGCGCTGCAATGCTTCCAGCACTGCAGGATCGCGGAGAGGACGATCATTCTGCTCCCACCGATGACGCACCAGCGCGTAGCCTGTACCACTGCGTCGGGTGTTGCTACCACGAAGTTCGATGTCAGCCCGGAGAAGGTTTTGGAAGCAATCGAGTCGGATCGTAACTTGCCGTGCTGCCCCGGCACGTGCAGCGATCGAGTCCGACGGCACTGCCGCATCTCGGAGTGCACGAACAATCGAGTCACTGGCAGTCAGGAGCCGATATTGTCGGCTTAGTTCGAAAGCGAGGATGGCCCCTGCTTGGACTTTGTGCGGTTCGATGTCTGCGCAGCGACTGGTGATCTCGATGCGAGAGAGAAATACCAACGCTGTATCAGCAGCAGAGCACCAGTACGGCAACGCAAAGATTACAAGAGCGATTGCTACCAACCGAGTACCCATGCAAAGATGAGCGGTGCGACAATCGTGGCATCACTTTCGATGATGAACTTCGGCGTATCGAGGCTAAGTTTCCCCCATGTGATTTTTTCGTTCGGCACTGCGCCGGAGTATGATCCATAGCTTGTCGTTGAGTCACTAATCTGGCAGAAGTAGCTCCACAGCGGAACGCCGGTGTAGCCCAAATCTTGATGTAGCATCGGAACGACGCAAATGGGGAAATCACCAGCGATGCCACCACCGATTTGAAAAAAGCCGATACCTGGTTGCTGGCAATTGTTCATATACCATTGAGCTAACCAGGTCATGTACTCGATGCCGGATTTGACGATGCTTGCCTGAAGCTCACCTCGCAGAACATACGAGGCAAAAATGTTTCCTGTGGTCGAATCTTCCCAGCCTGGCACGACGATCGGGAGATTTTTTTCAGCAGCAGCGACCATCCATGAATCACGTGGGTCAATTTCATAGTACTGTTCCAGTTCGCCACTGCTGATGAGCTGATAGAGGTATTCGTGGGGGAAATAACGCTCGCCCCGTTCTTGTGCGCGTTTCCACGCACGTTCCAGGTGCGCCTGAAGACGACGAAATGCTTCCTCTTCGGGGATGCAGGTATCAGTGACACGGTTGTAATGATGCTGCAACAGCTCGTGTTCTTGCTCGGGCGTCAGATCGCGCCAGTTGGGAATTCGTTTGTAGTGCGAGTGAGCAACCAGATTCATGACGTCTTCTTCTAAGTTGGCGCCGGTACACGAAATGATGTGTACCTTGTCTCGGCGAATCATTTCCGCAAGCGACTTGCCCAGTTCAGCGGTACTCATCGCACCGGCAAGTGTAACAAGCATTTTGCCGCCGCGTTCGATGAGATCCTCGTACGCACGCGCAGTTTCGACGAGTGTTGCGGCATTGAAGTGCCGAAAATGCTCTTCCATGAAACGTGAAATCGGACCTCGATCGAGTGTGTTTTCACCTGCACTCGACGGCGACGCAATAGTGATTGTTTCGAGGTTCGATGGACGTGTCATCGGTGCATCCCCGCAGTTGATAGTGGAACATACCAATAGCGCCGCAAACTTACACAAACACTGCACCAGCACCGCATGTTCACTAAGTTTGCGAGCGCACATGCAAGAAGAAAAAACTGTTTCACCGTTTGAACGGAAATTATTTATGCACGTTGTCCAACGCGCAGCGCTTGTGTTCGTCGCTGCAGCTTCACTGGTGACAGCAAGCGCGCAGATATACAAGCCACTTTCGTTTACCGAGTACACTTTGCCAAATGGATTGCATGTCATTTTGCGGCATGATCCCACCGCACCGGTTGTGACGGTCGTTGTCTGGTACATGGTCGGCTCGCGAAACGAGGATCCAAAGCGCACAGGTTTTGCACACTTTTTCGAGCACTTGATGTTCGAAGGAACCGACAGTATCGGGCGCGGTGAGGTCTCCAAGCTCGTTCAACAGGCAGGCGGCGAATTGAATGCGTTCACGTCTTTCGACCAGACAGTGTATCACATGCGTGTGCCATCGAATGCGTTGCCGCTGGCTTTGTGGATCGAGTCACAGCGTATGCGTCGGTTGAAGATCGATACTATCGGTGTTGAAACCCAGCGTGGGGTAGTCAAAGAAGAACGCAAGATGCGTTACGAAAACTCACCCTACGGCATCTGGAACATTCGCATGTTTGAGTATTTGTTTGCCGGCTCACCCTATAGCTGGACACCGATTGGTGCATCGCAACACATCGATAGTGCCGCCATTGCCGAATTCAAACAGTTCTATGACACCTATTACGTTCCAAACAATGCTATACTGGTTATCAGTGGAGACTTCGACGAACCGGAAACACGTCGTATGGTTGATGCCTATTTTGGCTTCCAACCACCAGGTCCGATGGTACCCAAAGACTCGGTGGTGGTGCAGCCGCTATCAGGCATGATTCGTGATACGATCTATGATTCGAAAGCGCAGCTTCCAGCGGTGTTTGTGGGGTATCGAGCTGTTCCCGACGGACATCCCGATAGCTATGCACTCCAAATGCTCATGGATATTCTGGCAAACGGCGAAAGCTCGCGCATGTACCGGCAATTAGTCGATCAAGCACAAGTTGCTGTACAAAGTTCGGTTTTCCCCTACGAGCTGGAAAAGGTCGGTGCGGCAATCTTGATTGGCATTGCTGCGCCGGGTCGCTCTATTGACACGGTCGAGAAAATGATGTATGCTGTCATTGATACTGTCATTGCGCACGGCGTTACAGAAGCGGAATTTGCCAAAGCACGAAATATCGCTGAAGCGCGGTTTATTGGGGATAAAAAAGGCACGTACCCGACAGCATTGGCATTAGCTCGTGCTTACGCGTTTTTTGGAAATACCGCAATGGTCAACACCGAAATGCAGCGTTTCTACAGCGTTCGTCGGGAGGATTTGCAACGGGTAGCGAAAAAGTATTTCGCTACTCCTAATCGAGTCGTTCTTACGTTCATTCCATCAACTGGTAAGGAGGGCAACTAATCATGCGTCGAGTATTCATCGTTGGAGCAATTGTCTGTGTAGCGGTGGTAGCGACTCTGGCACAGACGAAAAAACAACAACCCAAGCAATCTGGTGAACGAGCGCCGATGATTCCCGTCCCCAGTACGGCCATGGAAACGCCTGCACTGACGCCACCGACAGTATTTGACCCGCACCGTCGTCCCGAGATCGGTGAATTACGCGAGTACGAATTCCCTCGCTACGAAGAAGCGACGCTCAAAAATGGACTGAAGATTTATGTCATCGAAGACCATCGTCAGCCTACAATTGGTTTCCGATTGCAGGTACGCGCCGGCGAGGCATTTGATGGCGACAAGCCAGGCTTGTCGTACCTGATGGCGAATTTGTTGACGAAAGGTACTCGCAAACGCACAGCGCTCGATATTGCAACCGCGCTCGATAGTATTGGTGCTGATTTGTCGGCATCGACGGGTGGCGAAGTACTCACCGTCACTGCCAGTGGACTGAAAAAGCATATGCCGTTGCTACTGGGAATATTCTCGGACGTGATCGTCAATCCAACGTTCCCCAAAGAAGAACTCGACAAACTCATGCCGCAAGTGCTGGCGGCAATTCGGCAAGAAAAGTCTCGGCCGATGCAATTAGTGTCAGCGCTCTCGCGGATGGTCCTCTATGGACCAGATCATCCCAGTGCCCGGCGGCGTACAGAAGAGAGTGTCAAAGCTATCACACCCGACGATATTCGTGCATTTCACAGCACGTACGTGCGTCCCAACAACGTCGCATCGCTGGCGATTGTTGGCGATGTAACACTGAAGGAGCTTGTGCCGCAGATCGAAGCTATATTCCGTCGCTGGGAATCTGCAGCAGTGACGATTGGTGAGCCACCACCGCCGAAGCCACTGCCGCAGGGTGTGTATTTCGTCGAACGTCCCGGTTCGGTGCAATCAACGATTCTTCTGTGTGGTTTGGCACCCGGACGTAAAGACCCAGATTACGAAAAGCTCGATATGGCAATCGAGCTACTCGGGAATGGCTTCAGCGGTCGCCTATTCAAGACACTGCGGGAAACGTACTCTTTTACGTATACCCCGTATGCGTTTCTGACCCAAGGCAAGTATTTCAACCGTTTTGGTGCGGGCGCTGATGTCCGCACTGCTGTCACCGACTCGGCGATTCTCGTTCTGCGACGCGAGGTAGAAAAGGTCACCAACGATCCACCTACTGAGGATGAATTCACTGTCATCAAGCAAAATGTTCTCGGTAATTACCAGATGAACTTCGAACAGCCATGGTTCGTTGCCTCGCTACTGCAAGAAGCGTACTATCTTGGCTTATCCGAAGAGTACATGAAAGGCTATCCCAAGCGAATTTCAGCGATGTCACCCTACGACGCGCTCTCGGCAGCCGAACGCTTTTTGAAACCGCGCAATTGGTGGCTTATCGTTGTTGGTAAACCCGATATTGCACAACAGCTCGGGCGCTGGGGTGACGTCTATCGCTACGATCTCGATCTGAAGCAAATTGGCTCATCTGAAGCGGAGCAGGTCTCGATAAGCGTCGATGAATTACTCCGCCGTTACAGCGATGCTCTCGGAGGTGTCAGCAAGCTCCGTGCAGTCCAGACAATCGTCAAGGAATCGTCCGTGACACTTGAAGCCGGGGGACAGCAGTTCAACGGTAGCTCGACGGTCAAACAAAAAGCCCCGAACAAACTTTACCAACGATTGTCACTACCAGTTGTCCAACAAGAACAATGGGTCAACGGCACCAGTGCCTGGATCAAGAACGGCCCCCAACCCGCGCGACCAGTGCCCGAGCGAATTGCACCGGAAATACTTGACCGCGCAACGATGTTCTACGTAACCAAATTGCCGCAGCTTGGCTATCAGTGCTCAATTGTCGGCAAACGGAATGGTGCGATCATCTTGCGCGCTATGAAAAATGGCAAAGAAACGCGCTTTTACTTTGACGAGAAAACATTCCTGCTTCAACGCACGGACTCCCAGGAAGGTAATCCCGGCGAAAGCGGCTTGATCATGAGCGAGTACTACGAGGATTATCAACCGGTCAACGGTATCATGCTGCCGCGCAAAGAACGGCTGCAATCTCCAATGTTCAGTATTTCCAGTACCAACACTTATCAGCTCGACGTTCCGCTCGACGATGCCGAATTTAGCCCTGCACCGTAGCTACGAACAGTGCGCCCCCGACCACAGCGATGCTGTGTTGGCAGTTGATTTGGGAACAGCTTCCCAGCGTGCTGATGTTATTGTCAGGATTGTTCGGTAGCCCTACTGCAGGCGTTACTGATATTGTGCATTCCCGAAATGTCTGTGCAATGCCTTTCCGGCGAGTATAGCTGATGCACCACCGAGCTATTTGTACCAGCTTGTAGAAGATGGTATCGAGAGCATATCCCACACTTTGAGCCCGATAGTGCGCACGCCCCAGAGAGCGACCAACAAGAGTCGCTGGTGACTGCTGCTGAGCACTCTGTATCAGCGGTGCTGCTCGCTTGCGATGGATGCTCGATGATAAAGATGAGGTGTAAAGCGGGATCGCATCGAGAAACAATCTGCCTCCCAGTTCAGAGGCAGGCAGAAACGGAAGCAGTAACGCGCTGTGCGTAATTTGCACCCAACAAATTGCTGATCCTGCAATAGCAATAACCCGATGGATACGGAACGATCACCAATCCGACTGACTGAATACAGTCACGGTGCGGGCTGTGGCTGCAAGCTCAGTCCACGAGTCCTCGATGAAATTCTTCACGGACAGACTGTGGGGCGGCGAACTTTTCCGCGCCTCCTTGTGGGGAATGATACGCGTGATGATGCTGCCGTGTATGACATAGGCAACGGTATCGGTCTGGTAAGTACGACCGACTTTTTTATGCCGATTGTAGATGATCCGTACGACTTCGGTCGCATCGCATCTGCCAATGCAATTAGCGACATTTATGCGATGGGTGCTGAGCCAGTGATGGCAATTGGAATTCTGGGCTGGCCAATTGCGAAACTCGGACCAGATATCGCAGCGGAAGTCGTCCGAGGTAGCCGTGACATCTGTGAAGAATCAGGAATTCCGCTCGCCGGCGGACATAGCATTGACGCTCCAGAGCCGATCTACGGCTTAGCCGTCAGCGGCACCGTCGAACTGGCTTTCCTCAAGCGCAATTGTACTGCCTCTGCTGGAGATTCCGTTTTTCTTACCAAACCGCTCGGAATCGGTATCATAACGACAGCTCAAAAACGCAGTATCGCCCGTCGGGAAGACATTGCACGCGCTATTCGGTGGATGACCGCACTGAATAAAATCGGTCCTGCACTGGCGCACCTTCCTGGCGTGACAGCAATGACTGATGTGACGGGATTTGGGCTGTTGGGGCACTTAGTCGAAATTGCTCGTGCCAGCCATGTCAAGATTCGTATGCGCTGGCGCGATATTCCAGTGCTGCCATGGATTGATGCTTATATTGGCATGGATGCAATTCCGGGCGGTACACGTCGCAATTGGGCAAGCTATGCGGATGCTGTCGAGTTGTCGTTCCTGGGACCGCGTCGCTATTCCACACACCAGTTGCCTAATGATGACCGATCTCTTTCACCTGAGGAGCGGTGGAAGTTATTCAAACGGTACTTGGCAGTGCTCTGTGATCCACAAACCAGTGGTGGTTTGCTTGTGTGCTTTTCGACATCCGAAGGTGATACACTCGAGATGAGCCGTACCCTCGAATCGTTTGGATTGGCGACACTTGCCGAGCCGATCGGCACGTGTGAAGAACGCAGTGAAGGTGACCCCTACGTTGTTGTGGATATTGACCCGAGGGATGAATTTTCTGATGATCTGAGCCTATGACGATTGGTGTGTGTGCAGAGTATCGGTGGAATCAAATCGAACGCCGCGTTGTGCTGGTGCCTGATTCAGTCCGGCAATTGACCGAACGGGGTTTCCGTGTTGTCATCGAGGCAGGTTCCGGTATGCTGGCGTCGTATTCTGACGAACAATACCGAGCAGTAGGTGCAACAATTCTTCCTGATGCAGAAAGTGTCGTTGCTGCAGCGGAAATCGTTTGTGCTTTGACATTCCCGCACGGTATTGCCAATCGGCTCAATGCCGGGCAAGTGCTTATCACGCTGGTCCAACGCTGGAAAAATGCCGATGCTGTCGCTGATCTCCTCCAACGAGGTGTGCGTGTGCTCGCGCTCGAGAACATCCCGCGGACCAGCCGTGCGCAGACGATGGATGTTCTTTCCTCCATGGCAACTGTTGCAGGTTATCGTGCTGTGATGATTGCAGCAGAACGGTTGCCACGATTTTTCCCGATGCTCGTCTCAGCAGCCGGTACGATACCACCAGCAGAGTGCGTAGTCATCGGTGCCGGTGTTGCTGGATTGCAAGCAATCGCTACCGCACGGCGTCTTGGTGCACAAGTGTCAGCGTACGACGTTCGTCCTGCGGCACAAGAACAAATTGCCAGCCTCGGTGCACGTCCGATCGGGATTGACATTGGTGCACGTGATACCGAAACAGCAAGTGGATACGCACGACAACTTGCCCAGGAGCAGCTCCGCCGTCAGCAGGAGGGATTGATGCCGTATGTTACACGCGCTGATGTACTCATTACAACAGCGGCTATTCCGGGGTCGCGCGCACCGGTACTTGTCACGAGCACAATGCTCAAGGAAATGAAAACAGGATCTGTCGTTGTGGATCTGGCAGCGGAGAGCGGCGGAAATACCGACGTTACCGAGCCGGGGCAGGATGTCATTCTTCCGAATGGGGTAACGGTCCTGGCACCACTATTATTGCCCGCACAATTACCACAGCATGCTTCGTTGATGTTTTCCCGAAATCTTGCTGCGTTGCTCCAGCTTTTCGTTGCGGTTGATGGAATCCGTTTCCACACCGATGATGATATTCTTGCAGCACTGATGCTTTCGTAAATGCTGCTGCAACGCCGCCATAGTGGTCGTGCCGTAACTTTGCAGCCCGTTATTTCACCCACCCACAAAGCCACTGATGGGTAGAATTTTCGAAAAACGCAAAGCGAAAATGTTCGCTCGCTATGACCGCATGGCGAAAACGTTCACGCGAATCGGGCGGGAAATCACCATTGCTGTTAAGCTCGGCGGAGTCGAACCGGCAGGCAATCCACGGTTACGCGCTGCCTTGCAAGAGGCTCGTGCGAGCAACATGCCCAAAGATCGCGTTGAGGCAGCGATTCAACGTGCGCTCGGTCGGCAGGCAGATACACTGCAAGAAGTGCTCTACGAGGGGTATGCGCCACATGGTGTCGCGCTCATGATCGAAACGGCGACCGACAATCCTACACGGACAGTTGCCAACTTACGAAGTTATTTCAACAAATACGGTGGCTCGTTGGCGCAAAACGGTGCCGTTGAGTTTCTCTTCCAGCGTCGTGGTGTTTTCAAGGTTCCTGCTCAAGCACTCTCCCGCGAGGAGATGGAATTGTTGCTCATCGAAGCTGGTGCCGACGACATTGAGTACGACGACGATGAAGACATCGTGATTGCCTATAGTTCGTTTGAGGATTTTGGGCGAATGCAACGCGCGTTGGAAGAACGCGGCGTCGAATTGAAATTGGCGCAATTGCAGTGGATCCCACTTTCAACTGTTTCATTGACCGATGAACAAATGGACGATGTTGCGCGCTTGATTGAGCATATCGAGCAGGATGAGGACGTCCAGCATGTCTATCACAACATTGCCTGACTGCGGAGCACAGCACGCACTCGCTCGGCATCTGCCGGCGTGTCTACTGCAATTGGTACAGTATCAGTTTCGATGCACAGGAATGTTGCGCCATTGAGCAGAAGTCGAAGCTGCTCGAGCGACTCGGCCCGCTCTATTGGATGGGGAGGAAGCGAGGCAAATCGCAAGAGTGCACTGCGGCGGTATGCATAGATGCCGATGTGCTTGCGATAAAGCGACAGCTCTCCAATACCGTGGCTGCGGTCGGAAGGAATTGGCGCACGTGAAAAGAGTAACGCAACCCTGTCATCACGACAAACGACTTTGCACACGGAGAGGCTCGATACCTCATCTGCATCAGTGATTGGTGCCACAGGAGTTGCAACATCCGCCGATGGGTTTTGTTCGAGTGCGAGTCGAAGTGATTCAAGAAGCGATGCCGGTATAAGAGGCTCGTCGGCTTGCAGATTGACGATGATCTCGACATCGGGATACCAGCGTTTAACCGCATAAGCAATACGATCAGTCCCGCTTGCCAGTTCTGTTGGCGTCATGCGAACATCGGCACCGAGACGTTTGCACTCGCGGGCGATACGTTCGTCGTCGGTGAGGACAACGACTGCATTGAATCCCTGTGTGGCACAGGCAGTACGCCAGACACGTTCGAGCATTGTCTGTCCTTCCAAATCGCAGAGTACCTTACCCGGAAAACGCTCCGATCCATAGCGTGCTGGAATCGCAATCAGTGCATGCATGAGCAGTATAGTTGCGGTCAAACACCTTCGGCTACAGTTCTCGCCAATGTGTCACTCTGAACGTGTTTCAGAGTCTCTCGTCTTTCGTTGCGAGATACTGAAACGAGTGCAGCGTGACGGTGCAATGTTTAGCACATCGATGTGCAAGTTTAGAATAATGATAGCACTTCACGGGCGCCATGTTGAAGTGTCCAATTATTTTTTCATGCTACGTTCCAGACGGGTAGAACGGCATTTTCACCACGCGTGCTGGACTGCTGCGTGAATTCGCAATGATTTCGATTGTTGTGCCGGGCTCAGCAAGTTCGATTGGGACATATCCCATTCCGATCGGCACACCAAGCGACGGCGAAATCGAGCCACTGGTGACGCGCCCAACGCTTTTTCCCGCATGTGCGATCCCATAGCCGTTGCGTGGAATAAAACGTTCTGATTCAACAATAAATCCAATCAGTTTCCGCTCGATACCTCGTTCTTTTTGTACCATCAATGCCGTCCTGCCGATAAAATCACCTTTTTGCAACTTGGTAATCCAACCCAAACCGGCTTCGAGTGGTGTGGTGGTCTCATCAATATCGTTACCATAGAGGCAGTATCCTTTCTCTAATCGGAGAGTGTCACGTGCGCCAAGCCCTACTGGTTCGATACCGAAAGGTGCACCTGCTTCCATGATAGCATTCCATACGGACGTGGCTATGCGCTCGTCACCGCGGAAGTACAGCTCGAATCCGACTTCGCCAGTATAACCTGTGCGTGAGAGGATCATCGGCACGCCCGCTAATGTGCCCTCGACAAAGCTGTAATATGGCACGGTGCTCAATTCGACTGGGGTTATCGGTTGCAATGCGTCAATCGAACGGGGACCCTGGACAGCCAGTAAGCTGATTTCATCGCTGGCGTTGCGAAGTTCTACATCGAACGATCGTGCATGTGTGAGGATCCATTGCCAATCTTTCTCCTCACATGCGCCGTTGACGACCAACATGAAGTGTTCCTCCCCGAGTCGGTAAACAAGCAGATCGTCAACAATGCCACCTTGTTCGTTGCACATGGCAGAGTAGTGTGCTTTGCCCACCGCAAGCTTTGATGCATCGTTGACAGTCAAATGCTGTACCGCGTCGAGTGCTTGGGGACCGCTTATCTCCAGCTCGCCCATGTGAGAAACATCGAACACACCGACAGCTGTTCGCACAACAGTGTGTTCGTGGAGAATTCCTTTCGGATAGTGAATAGGCATCTCGAAGCCAGCAAAAGGAACGGTCTTAGCACCGAGACGGTGGTGAATCTCAAAAAAACGTGTGTGCCGCATGGCAGAATGTTCTCTATAACTCGAAAAAAACCGGAGCAAAGATACAGGCGCCGTTGCTATCAAAAGTGTAATTTGCAATATGGTACTATCCATCGTTTACGTTGTTGTTCTAATACTGGCAGCAGCCCACGTAACTGCTGCTGTTACGCCCTATCACCAACTGGTCGAGCGATTGCGCCGGGCAATGACGCTCGAATGTCACGTCATCACCGGCACAAACGAGCGCATGCGCATTATTGCTGCACGTGGTGGTAAATTCCGCATGGAAAGTGCGCAACGGATTGTTGTCAGTAATGGCGAAGTAGTGTGGAACTATGTTCCTACTCGAACAACCGTGACGGTGTCTTCCGCCAACAGCGGTTCCAGTGCAACATTCGATCGGATTGCATTTGAGCTGATCGAACGCTACCGTATTACCGAGAGCAGTCCCAATCGAGTAATTCTCCTGCCGAGCGAGAAAACTCTCTACGGTGTCCGTCGGATCGTGTTGGAGTTTCGCAAACAAAAGCTTGCAGCGATCGTTGTGGAACACTCTGGTGGTCAGGAACAGTGGCAAATTCGTTCATTGCG
>JAOAEV010000063.1 GCA_026416585.1 Chlorobiota bacterium
GATCAAGTACAAGTACGGCGGCAACGAACGCTCGCAGATGCTCAAGTACCACATCCAAACCTCGGGACGCTCTCTCCACGCGCAGGAGATTGCCTTCAACGACATTCGTACAACACTTCAGGCACTCTACGCCATCTATGATAACTGCAACTCACTCCACACAAATGCCTACGACGAAGCGATTACAACACCGACGGAAGAGTCTGTACGCCGTGCTGTGGCAATCCAGCTTATCATCAACAAGGAGCTTGGTCTGGCAAAGAATGAAAACCCGTTGCAGGGATCGTTCATTATCGAAGAGCTAACTGATCTGGTCGAGGAAGCTGTGTACATGGAATTCCAGCGCCTCAATGAACGTGGCGGTGTGCTCGGAGCAATGGAGTTGATGTATCAGCGCAACAAGATTCAGGAGGAATCGCTTTATTATGAGTCGCTCAAGCACAGTGGCGAGCTGCCTATCATCGGTATCAACACATTTCTGGCGAAGGATGGATCGCCGACGATTGTACCGCAGGAAGTCATTCGCTCGACAATAGAGGAAAAAGAACAGCAAATAGCCAATCTCGAAACCTTCTGGCGCCGCAATGCGGAGCGAGCTGAGTCAGCCCTCAAGCGCCTGAAAGACACGGCACGACGAGGGGAAAACATCTTCGAAGCACTAATGGATGTGTGCAAAGTCTGCTCTCTTGGTCAAATGACTCACGCGCTTTATCAAGTGGGCGGCCAGTACCGGCGGAATATGTAAAATGCTAGTTTGTTATTAGAAGCACTTGGATGGGACCGATTTCCTCTCCGTTGGGACTTTTCGATAATGATGCTTTTTTGCCGGCACAGAACAGTGAGCATCGCCCTCTTGCTGCTCGTATTCGCCCGCAAACGCTCGATGATTTCGTTGGTCAGGAGCATATTCTCGGGCCGGGAACGCCTCTGCGCCGAGCAATCGAGCAGGATACGGTTCCTTCCCTCATCCTATGGGGACCGCCAGGCAGTGGCAAAACAACCCTCGCCTATATCATCTCCCAAATGACACGTTCGCATTTTGTTCCCTTGAATGCTGTTAGTAGCGGTGTTGCACAATTGCGAAGCATCGTCGAGGATGCTATAGCCCGAAGGCAACGCGCTCGGCAGAAAACGATTGTGTTTATTGACGAGATTCACCGCTGGAACAAAGGACAGCAGGATGCTATGCTGTCTGCGGTCGAGAATGGAACGATCACACTTATCGGCGCGACGACGGAAAATCCCTCGTTCGAGATCAACGCCGCGCTGCTGTCCCGGACACGTGTAGTGGTGCTCGAGCCGCTGCGGAAGGAAGACTTAGAACGGATTCTTGACCGTGCACTTTCGAGCAGCGATGGGCTTGCGCCTCTCAATGTTCGGCTGACAGACGATGCACGTTCTGTTTTACTTGTTCTTGCTGACGGAGATGCTCGCCGGATGCTCAACACGCTTGAATTAGCGTCTGAATCTGCAGTACCGTCGAGCGATGGTGTGCGCCTTCTCGATCGTGATGCAATTGATCGCGCTGCACAGCAACGATGGTTGCGATACGACCGCGCTGGCGAGGAGCACTACAATATCATCTCTGCTTTTCACAAATCCATCCGTGACTCTGACCCCGACGGAGCGCTTTACTGGCTTGGCCGCATGCTTGAAGCCGGGGAAGATCCGCTCTACGTCGCACGACGCCTCGTTCGCATTGCCAGCGAGGATATCGGGCTGGCTGACCCGCATGCACTGCCGCTATGTATCGCTGCGTGGCAGGCTGTTCATTTCGTTGGGATGCCCGAGGGAAATCTTGCGCTTGCGCAGGCAGCAGTGTATGTAGCCCTTGCGCCGAAAAGCAATGCACTCTATGTTGCCTACAACACCGTGCGGGACGACATCGTGCACACAGAGAACGAACCTGTGCCGCTTCACCTACGCAACGCCCCAACCGCATTGATGAAGCAACTCGGCTATGGTGCTGGCTACAAGTACGCTCACGACTATCCCGATGCCCGTGTCGAGCAGGAGCATTTGCCCTCTGCACTTGCGGGTAAGCGTTATTACATTCCTACCAATCGCGGCTACGAAGCAGAGCTTCGCCAGCGAATTGAGCAACTGCGTCCAGAGAAACCATCCGAATAAACAGTTAGCGAAGTAGGAATGTCGGGTCGAGTCGCTTGACTCCCTGCCATAGTTCGAAGTGTACAAATGCTCCGCTGAGAGTTTCTCCGCTTGTCCCGATAGTTTGCCCTGCGTTGACACGGTTACCACTGTGCACGTTGACACGGTCGAGATTGCCATAAACTGTGCGCATACCATTACCGTGATCAATGATGACGACGCTATTCATCGCTGGAAGCCACTGAACAGACACAACGGTTCCTGCAGCGGCTGCACGGACCGGTGTGCCGATGGGCACAGCAATATCCACGCCTGCATTGAATGCTTTTGCACCAGTTGCAGGATGCCGATACTCCCCATAGCCACGAAGAATTGCTCCTTGTGCTGGCTGTAGTAGAGAGGACAATTTGCCTCCTGGTGGTGCCGCAGATGTTTTTCGGTCGCTGCGCGCCAGACGTTCGATATTGTGTTCGATGGCTGCAGCGCTCTTTCGCAATTGCTGCAGTTGGAGTTCGATAGCTCGACGGTCACGCCGGAGCTTGTCGAGTAGTTGTGTTCGCAGGGTAAAAAGTCGCTCCGTTCGCTGCTGCTCGCGCTGTTGCTGTACAGCAAGTGCTGATCGGGCTGCACGGTATCGCTCGAGACGGTTGAGGGCACTGCCAGTACTATCGTGCTGACGTTTCAATGTGCGAGCACGGTGTTCGAGTTTCCGCAGCATCGCACCGACGATTGCTGTATCGAGTGGAGAGTCGTCATCCGTTCCTGCCAGAATGAGCGCTAACCGCGCTATGCGATCGAGTTCGTACTCGAGAGCAGTTCCGTAGCCGTGCTGGGTGCGGCGAAGCTGCTGTTGACGACGATCGAGGTCGGCAATTTCCTCTTCGAGTAAGCGAACGTAACGCCGCTGACGTTGCAGAAGCTGCTCCATCTGTGCGACAGCACGCAGGAGTGTACGCTCTTTCTGCGCAAGCTCTTCAACGCGCTGTTGATGCTCGCGGATGCTTCGCTGTAGTGCGATAAGCTCTTGTTGCCGCTTCGAGAGATTACTGGACGTTTCGTGCGAGCGACGTTTTTGCGCAGGCGCGATCGTGGCCGTAACGCTGAGCACGATAGCAATCATTACACCAATGGTCATGACTCAAAACTCATCGGTCGGTACACGTTCGATTGCGGCACCAAGGCGGCGAAGACGCTCCTCGAGTCGTTCGTAGCCACGGTCGAGATGATAGATGCGTAACACATCGGTGCGCCCGTCAGCAACAAGTCCAGCAAGTACCAACGATGCACTTGCGCGGAGATCGCTCGACATGACCGTTGCGCCTTCCAGTCGTGCTTGACCGTTGATGATCGCGGTATTTTCGATAACCTCGATATCAGCGCCGAGACGTCGTAACTCGGGGACATAGCCGAATCGCGTCGGGTAAATCGTGTCGGTTACGCGAGAACTCCCACCGGCAGTCAGCATCAATGCTGCCCACTGTGCTTGAACATCAGTCGGAAAACCTGGATACGGCGCTGTTGTGACATTCGATGGGCGGAGTTCGCCATTGCATCGCAACTCGACGGTCGAACCGTCAATGTCAAGTATGCAGCCGATTTCTTCGAGTTTGTCGAGAACGGTCCCAAGATGGTACGGGTTGACGCATGTCAGTCGTATAGATCCACGCGTCATAGCAGCAGCGATCAAAAACGTTGCGGCTTCGATGCGATCGGGAATGTTCTCAACCCACGGCAGTGGCTGAAGTTCGCGTACTCCTTCAATGCGGAGCGTCGAAGTGCCAATCCCGTCGATGCGAGCACCCATTGCCACGAGTACGCGTGCAAGTGCTGTGACTTCTGGTTCCATTGCCGCATTGGTGATAACGGTTTCTCCATCAGCGAGCGCAGCGGCGTAGAGAATATTCACCGTTGCACCAACTGATGGCACATCTAAATGAATTGGCGCCCCGCGCAACCGGTCAGTGCGTGCATCAATGTAGCCATGCTCGATGGTAATGTGTGCACCGAGTTTTTCCATTCCTTTCAAATGCAGGTCCACTGGTCGTGGACCGAACGCACAGCCGCCAGGCAGCGAGACACGCGCGCGTCCAAAGCGTGCCAGAAGTGGTCCCAATACGTAGATGGATGCACGCATCCTTTTGACATGCTCGTATGGGGCTTCGAAATGCTCGATAGCGCGCGTATCCACAAAAAGCTCGCCCGATGAATCAAGCTCAACGTGTGCACCAAGCGTCGCCATCAGGCGCGACATCGTCCACACATCGCGTAAGTTCGGGGTATGACGAATACGGTGAATACCCGGCGCCAATAGTGTGGCGGGTATGAGAGCCAGGACAGCATTTTTGGAGCCAGCGACTGCCACGGTGCCGCGCAGGCGATGGCCGCCTTCGATGACAAACTTGTCCATTGCGGGTGTGCATGGAGAAACCGCACGAAATTACGTCCAACAACTTGCCGTGACGATGAAGCGGAACTGGTTTGTCGCCCTCGGTGCTGTTGCGGAGCAACCGATTGAATTCCCTCCGTTGGCAGACGGTATGCATTTATTGCATGCCGACGATTATCACATAACAGTAGCATTCTTAGGCGCATTGCGTGCCGATCCGACTGATCACTTGACGAGTATGCTCCATTCGATGCATCGTGCTCAGCTGGACGCTGTCGCTGATCGTGCATTGCTCTTGCCGCAACCCACATATGCAAGCGTTGTGGCACTCGGCTTCAGCGATGTCGAGCTGACGGCGTTCATCGCACAGTGGCGTAACCAACTACGTGCTGCCGTAGGGTTGCCACCAGAAGAACGGAGCGTGTTGCCGCACATGACCGTGGTGCGAATGAAGCCGTCGCGCGATGTTCACATCATCGAACGGCGCAAGCAGTGGGTTAGGTTGCTTGCCGAACGTCTGCCGTGGCGTTTTCGGTTGAAGTGGATAGGTCTCTACACCTGGCGCGAGCATGCGCACCAATCCCGCTATCGCATGACGCTTCGTATTGAACTCAATTGATGAGTGCAACATTATTTTCGGTGTGTGGGTAGGAAAGTCGTGCGCAGGTATCCCTGCTGCGGTCGATCGGCACCGGCGGTGGAGTGCTGTGGAGGGACACACCATGCTGTCCATCCATAAATAGCCAGTTCCCACCACGTGCGTAACCACTGTAGGTTGTATCCCACATGAGCATGGTGGAGAGTGGATTCTCTCCGCTGGCGCCGATGGTCTGACAGACTATTCATACTGCAAAGTAGCACAGGAATCAGTAGTAATCTGCGACGATTTTTCGATTTTGTGATAATGCTATGGATAAGCTGCGGCTGCAACGCTACCTGGAAACGTTGACCGAGCGTGAACGAGCTGCCGTCGCAGCAGCAATTGACACCCAGCAACGACCGACTCTCGAACGCTTGTGGCACATCTGTACCGAGCTGGTCGAACAGGGACGCTCGCTCAAACGGCACAAGCGTGCCATCTTCGAGTACATCTTCGGTGAAGCATACAGCACCGAACACGACTGGCGTCTTCGCCACGAGTATCGCTTGCTCGTGAACACGATCGAGCACATACTGGGAGAAGAGTATGTTTATCAGAAACTCCGCAGCGATCCCCTGTTTGCCAATGAGCTATTGCTGGAGGTTCTGGCTCAGCGCGAATTGTGGACCGAATTCGACGATGTGCTCTCCGACAGTCTCGACCGTGCAGCACGGCAGCACAACTATCAGATGGTGTTTCGCTTCCAGCTCCTGGCAATTTCTGCAACACTGCGAAAAGGGATGTTCTCACACGAACGCATGTGTGAGACGATTGAGTGGATCGATCGTGCCATTGGGACGCTCGGTCAATTCTGCGGAACCGAATACGAGCACCTTGCCGCACTCCGCTCGGCAACTGGGCACATGCTCGACGCTGAAGGTGTACACTATCCACCGCTGCCATCACTCGATCTCGACCAAGAGACGACTCTGCAGCGATACTACCGTCTCAAGCGCGAAGCAGTCCGCTACACTGGCGCACAACGGCTCGATGCAGCGCGTGCATCCGCGGAGTTAATTGAATCTATTGCAACTGAACCCGGAACACCGCTCTTTGCAGAACGCATCTCAGCAGTAGCTACGCTCGGTGTGCTCTTGATGATTGTCGCTAATGATTACACAGAATCGGCATCTGTCAGCCGACGTGCGCTCGAACTGGCACAGCAACACAATGATCCAGCTGTTGTGCCGCTGTTGGCATTTAACTACTGCAGCGCACTGATGAAGGCGGGTGTTTGGTGTGATGTCCTCAGTTTCCTCGAGAGGAATCCGGCAGTGCTCAACGACCGGCGGGTGGGCTTCCGTTTTGCGCTGTTACGGTCATATGCATACGTGTTCCTCGGCGATGCGGAGAAAGCGCAGGAGTCGGTTCCTGTCGCATCACGGCGATATCCTATCGGCGAATACCATTAC
The DNA here is from genome assembly GCA_026416585.1 of Chlorobiota bacterium. Lineage (GTDB taxonomy): Bacteria > Bacteroidota > Ignavibacteria > Kapaibacteriales > NICIL-2 > NICIL-2. The sequence continues at coordinate 6,548 of JAOAEV010000063.1, forward strand.
GCATGGTATCTCTACGCAATCATCGCATTCATCCGTGGTGATATCGAGGATGCATTACGTGAAATAGAAAATCTGCACAAGCATTTTGTTCGACAGAAGCTCTGCAGAACTCTTGCGACCGATTATGAACTGACAGGTCTATTCAAGAAGTTTTTCGCAGCGATGCTCAACCAATCGCTGCGGCGTCGAGCAACAGCCCAGCGGCAGATCGAGTCCGCACTCGATCGTATCGCAACAACGGTGCCGCACTACCATGACTACTTACCACTGATTTGGCTACGAGGGCAACTCGACCGACTCAGCTGCTGAGCATGCACATCAGCTTGCGTTTGACGACAGGCAGAATGGTTTCGGTGTAGGGAAAATCCAAATCTGTCTCGCACGAAAACGTCGCTGGATTGGGCAGTTCGGGATATTCCTCGATGAGCCAATGCTTGACAGTTTCGGCTGCGGACCACACCCCACGATGTGAGAGAGTGAGTACTTCCACCGTTCGTAGCATGCGGTAGCTATCGCCGTACTCGACCAGCTGAGAGGTTGCATAGCGCAACACATGGAGTGTGCATGCTCGATGCTCGGGGACGAGCACATATCCTTCGCTCGTGTACATTGGTACCAGTCCGACGCTGGTGAGCGTGATGTTATCCTCGACAAAATCAAATAGTGCCGTACCCTCCTCGATTGCGGCAGCGAGAACCGGTATTGCCCAGCGAATCAGTTCGAACATTTGCTCGAGTGGTTGTGCTGGGATCTCAGGCTCGGCGTGTGTAGAAGCAGCCGGTGGAAGGACGCGGATAGTCTCGCGAGAATGCAGTTGCTCATGTTCGGCAAGTATTTGCTCCAATGAACGGTAGAGCGCGATGAGCTCCTGCAGCTCAGGGTAAAGTCGGTTGCGACGGAAGCGTGCCGTGTATTCGGCAATTGCTGAGTAGATTTCGTATTGCCGCCGTTCCATGTCGTCGAACGAGCGGGTGAACAGTTCCAATGACAGGGTGGCCATCGTTACACCACACTGAAATGTTGAATATGCCCACACACAAACATATCGGCACCAATGGTGCGAACAATAGCACTCGCAGCCGTTGCCTGCTGCTACGACGGCATGTTAGTGCGGCGTATTCGGAACCACGCGATGTGGACAGCAATGATTATCCGGAACAGTTGCGAATCAGTTCAGCCCTTACTCCCGGCGTGTATATTCGCGCCCGACCCTTCGACCGATCACAGTGAACAAACGTTTCCAGTTTATGCCGCGATGCTATACGAATTGCTGATGTGGATAGATCGCACATTTGGTCCGCCTGGATTTGGTGTGTTTCGCTACGTCACATTTCGCTCTGCTGCAGCTGCGATCACAGCGCTTGTTATCAGCTTTGTGGTCGGTCCACGCATTATCACACTGCTGCGCCGACGTCAGATCGGCGAACAAGCAAAAGCGGAACTGGCGACAACTGGCAACCATGCGACAAAAGCTGGGACACCGACAATGGGTGGACTGATTGTGTTGCTATCGGTCATCCTTCCAACAATGCTGTGGGCAAGCATTGGCAACGTGTTCGTCTGGACAATCCTTGCAGTAACACTCTGGCTTGGAGCAGTGGGATTTCTCGACGACTACCTCAAAGTTGTCCGAAAACTGCCGAAAGGCTTAATTGCACGCTACAAACTTGCCGGACAAATTGCCATCGGTATTGCGGTCGGATGTACCATCTACTTTTTCCCTGAATGGTACAGCGCGTCGTATGCTCATGTCAAAACATTGACGACGGTACCATTTGCCAAACATGTCAATTTCGACTGGGGCGTAGTGTACATCCCGATGGTCGTGTTCGTGCTGGCGGCGACGTCGAATGCCGTCAATCTTACTGATGGTCTCGATGGTTTGGCGATTGGTACGGTCGGTATTGCTGCGTTCGCGCTTGCGTTGATTGCATACGTCAGTGGTAATGCTGTGTTCGCGCAGTATTTGACTATTGTACATCTTCGTGGTGCCGACGAGCTGACGATTTTCGCTGCTGCAATGGTTGGTGCATCGCTTGGTTTCCTCTGGTTCAATGCGTATCCAGCGCAGGTGTTCATGGGTGATACTGGTTCGCTGGCTCTTGGTGGTGCCATCGGTGGTCTGTGTGTGCTCATCAAAAAAGAGTTCCTGCTACCAATTCTTGGCGGGGTGTTCTTTGCCGAGACACTGTCGGTGATTGTGCAAGTCGCGTACTTCAAGTACACCAAGCATCGTTATGGTGAGGGACGGCGCATCTTTCGCATGGCACCGCTGCATCATCACTTCGAGAAATGCGGATGGCATGAGGCAAAAGTCGTTATACGATTTTACATCGTCGCGATCATGTTAGCAATTGTGACAATGGCCACATTCAAGGTTCGATAAACACAACTTACAGCATCATGGATCGTTACGCACAACTGCAAGAGTATCGGCGACAAGCGCTGCTCGGTGGAGGCCCGAAACGGATTGCCGAGCAACATCAAAAAGGAAAACTCACTGCTCGCGAGCGGTTGGAGGTGCTACTTGATCCAGGTTCGTTCGAAGAATTCGACATGTTCGTGCGCCATCGGTCCCATGATTTCGGCTTGGAGCGCAATCGCCCCTTTGGCGATGGTGTCGTTACCGGCGTTGGCACAATTGGAGGGCGTACGGTGTGTGTGTTCTCGCAGGATTTCACGGTCTTCGGTGGATCGCTCAGCGAAGCACACGCTGAAAAAATCTGTAAGGTGATGGACCTTGCGGTCAAGATTGGTGCACCAATTATCGGTATCAATGATTCTGGCGGTGCACGTATTCAGGAGGGAGTCGTCTCACTCGGCGGCTACGCGGACATCTTTCTGCGCAACACGCTCGCAAGTGGTGTTGTGCCCCAAATCTCTGTTATCATGGGACCGTGTGCCGGTGGCGCAGTCTATTCGCCAGCAATTACGGACTTCACCTTTATGGTGCGTGGTACGTCGTACATGTTCGTAACGGGACCGAATGTTGTCAAGACTGTCACGCACGAAGATGTCACCTTCGATGAATTAGGCGGTGCCGATACGCATGCGAGCAAATCTGGGGTGGCACATTTTGTCTTCGACGACGAAATCGAGACGCTGCTGGCTGTACGAAAGCTGCTGGCGTTTCTACCATCGTCCAACTGGTCTGCTGTGCCGCGCATGCAAACGACTGATTTACCTGATCGGCTATGTCCGCGGTTGGACCGCATTATTCCTGCTGATCCAGCACAACCTTACGACATGAAAGAAGTCATCGCCGAGATTGTAGATGAAGGAGACTTCTTCGAGGTACAGCCTGACTATGCACCGAATATCGTCGTTGGTTTTGCGACACTCGGAGGTATGCCCGTGGGCATTGTTGCCAATCAACCGAACGCACTTGCGGGTGTACTTGACATCAACAGCTCAGTCAAAGCAGCGCGGTTTGTGCGGTTCTGCGACTGCTTCAACATTCCGCTTGTTGTATTTGTGGACGTCCCAGGTTTCTTGCCGGGCACCGATCAAGAGTGGAATGGTATCATTCGTCACGGTGCCAAGCTTCTCTATGCATTCTGTGAAGCAACCGTTCCCAAGCTGACCGTGATTACACGGAAAGCATACGGTGGTGCATACGACGTGATGAATTCAAAGCATATTCGCGGCGACTATAATCTGGCATGGGTTACGGCAGAGATCGCTGTCATGGGTGCCAAAGGTGCGGTTGAAATTCTCTTTCGCAAAGAGCTGGATGGAGCAGAAGATAAAGAGGAACGCATACGTCAGCTCGAACAGGAATACAATGAGCAGTTTGCACATCCGTACCGAGCAGCAGAGCGCGGATATGTTGATGATGTGATCATTCCAAGCCACACGCGCACGCGTCTTGTACGTGCACTCAACAGACTCTCACCCAAGCGCGATGTAAATCCACCGAAAAAGCATGGCAACATTCCATTGTAGT